>JBFGYY010000131.1:0-7183 GCA_041587095.1 Motiliproteus sp.
AAAGCCGGCAGATTATCTCTACCGGCTTCTCGGATCTGAAATGGCTTTCAGATCAACGCTTAAGCAACTCTCAGATCGGAATCTGATGTCGCGCTCGAGCGCATAAATGATGGCGGTGAGGGAGGGATTCGAACCCTTTTATGCGAATGATCGTCTTCGACTGCGCCCCAGACTATTTCACTTTATCAACAAGCACTTACCTCTAAAACAGCCCATTCCACAGCCTTCCTGAGCCATCTCGATTGGGCACAATCTGGTCACACTTGGGCACAATCTGGTCACAATATCGCCAATACACTTCTCCACTTACAACCGCCTGAAATCCGCAGTTGCTGCACGGACCTGTTGAGAAACATTGCCTCCAAACGACTTCACATATTTGGATAGTTGGGACCGCCAGCACCTTCGGGCGTAACCCAGGTGATGTTCTGCGACGGATCCTTGATATCGCAGGTCTTGCAGTGCACACAGTTTTGCGAATTGATCTGAAAGGTCTTGGTACCCTGCTCGTCTTCGACGATTTCATAGACGCCGGCGGGACAGAACCGTTGTGCAGGCTCATCGTAAAGCGGCAGGTTGCGTGACAGAGGAATCGAGGCGTCCTTGAGCTTGAGGTGGCAGGGCTGATTCTCTTCGTGGTTGGTATTGGAGAGAAATACCGAGGACAGCTTGTCGAAACTGATCACGCCATCGGGCTTAGGATAATCGATCTTGTCGCAATCGGCTGCCGGCTTCATCTGGGCGTAGTCCGGATTGCGGTCGTGCAGGGTGAACGGCAGCTTTCCTTTGAACCAGTTCTGGTCGAGGTAGTTAAAGACGCCGCCGAGGGTCATACCAAATTTGTGCATCGCCGGACCAAAATTACGGGTGCGGTGTAGCTCGTCATTAACCCAGCTGGCGTTAAAGTTTTCGGTATACTGCGTCAGCTCGCCAACACCCTGAGTGTCGCCCTGCAACGCTTCGGCGACGGTGTCTGCCGCAATCATACCGCTCTTCATCGCGGTATGGGTGCCTTTGATCTTGACAAAGTTCAGGGTTCCGGCATCGCAACCGATGATCAAACCACCGGGAAAGGTCATCTTCGGCAGCGCATTAAAACCGCCTTTGGCGATCGCCCGGGCGCCGTAGGATATCCGTTTCCCGCCTTCGAGGTACTGCTTAAACAGCGGATGCAGTTTCATGCGCTGCATCTCATCGAACGGACTCAAATAGGGGTTGGAATAGCTCAGGTCGGTGATCAGCCCGAGCACCACTTGGTTGTTCTCAGCGTGGTACAGGAAGGAACCGCCCGAGGCATTTTTCCCGAGAGGCCAGCCGGCGCCGTGAACAACCAGACCAGGTTTATGTTTGCTTGGCTCGATATCCCACAGCTCCTTGATACCGATGCCGTAGTGCTGCGGATCGGCGTCTTTATCCAGTTCGAAGTTGGCGATCAGCTCCTTGCCCAAGTGGCCGCGACAGCCTTCGGCAAACAGGGTCTGTTTGGCGTGCAGCTCCATACCCGGCATATAGCTATCTTTGGGCTCGCCGTTCTCGTCGACGCCCATGTCACCGGTGGCAATCCCTTTGACCGAACCGTCCTCGTTGTAGAGAATTTCAGAGGCTGCAAAACCAGGGAAAATCTCCACGCCTAGCGCTTCGGCCTGTTCGGCCAACCAGCGGCAGAGATTGCCAAGACTGACAACATAGTTGCCCTCATTGTGCATAGTAGCGGGGACAAACGCGTTGGGGATTTTGGTGGCTGTAAGCTCATCTTTAAACAGGTAGATCTCATCGTCGCTGACCCGTGCACCCAGAGCCAACCCCATCTCGTCCCAATCGGGGAATAGTTCGTCCAGCGCACGGGGTTCAAATACCGCGCCGGAAAGGATATGGGCGCCGACCTCAGAACCCTTTTCTACCACACAAACCATCAACTCCTGATCGTTGGCTTGAGCTTGCTGCATTAATCGGCAGGCCGCAGACAGGCCTGCAGGGCCGGCACCGACGATAACCACATCAAATCCCATCGCTTCTCGTTGCATGGTTTTCTCCTGTCAGATTATTAAGATCACAAACGCCTTTAAATAAAAAAGCCCTAAGTAAACTTAAGGCAAAACCCGTACCTTAGGAGGAAGGTCTACCGGGTATAGAAATCCATTAGAACTTTAAATTCTGAGTTTCCCTGCTAACTCAGGGACCGCCTCAAACAGATCCGCCACCAGGCCGTAGTCGGCGACCTGAAAAATAGGTGCCTCCTCGTCCTTATTAATGGCGACGATAACCTTGGAGTCTTTCATACCCGCTAGGTGCTGGATGGCACCCGAGATGCCGACCGCGATGTACAGATCTGGCGCGACGATCTTACCGGTCTGGCCGACCTGCATATCGTTGGGCACAAAACCGGCGTCGACGGCGGCGCGGGAAGCACCCACTGCCGCACCCAGCTTATCGGCCACCTGCTCCAGCAGGGCAAAGTTGTCGCCGTTACCCATGCCGCGACCACCGGAGATGATGATCTTGGCGCTGGTCAGTTCGGGACGGTCTGACTTAGCCAGTTCTTCTCTGACAAAAGAGGAGATGCCCGCGTCGGTGACCTTATCCAAGTTCTCAATGACAGCGCCACCCTCCGTAGCAGCAGCGTCAAAGCCGGTGCTGCGCACGGTAATCACCTTGATCGCGTCGGACGACTGCACCGTGGCTATGGCGTTACCGGCATAGATCGCGCGTTTAAAGGTGTCTGCGCTCTCTACACTGATAATTTCGGAGATCTGTGCCACATCCAGGCCTGCGGCCACGCGGGGCATCAGGTTCTTGCCGTTACTGGTGGCAGGCGCCAGTACATGGCTGTAGCCGGAAGCCAGTTCGGTCACCAGCAGCCCCAGATTCTCCGCCAATTGATGTGAGTAGGCAGCATGATCAGCCACCAGCACCCGGGCCACACCGCTGATTTTGGTGGCTTGTTCGGCGGCAGCAGCGCAGTTCTCGCCGGCAACCAGCAGGTCGATATCAGCGCCGATCTGGATGGCAGCGGTGACGGTATTCAGAGTTGCACCCTTAAGGGTCGCATTGTCGTGTTCAGCAATTACCAGAATGCTCATATCAGATCACCTTCGCTTCGTTCTTCAGCTTCTCGACCAACTCGTCCACGCTCCCGACCAACACCCCAGCATCTCGCTCGGCCGGTGGTTCAACCTTCAGGGTCTTGAGTCGCGGGCTGATATCCACGCCGTAATCGGCAGGCGTTTTTGTATCCAGCGGCTTGCGCTTGGCCTTCATGATGTTGGGCAGCGACGCATAACGAGGTTCATTCAGGCGCAGGTCGGTAGTCACGATCGCCGGAAGGTTTAGCGACAAGGTTTGGAGGCCACCGTCGATCTCTCGAGTCACTTGTAACTTGCCATCGACAACTGACACCTCCGAAGCGAAGGTCCCCTGAGGCATGCTGGTCAGCGCGGCCAGCATCTGGCCAGTCTGGTTATTGTCGGAATCGATCGACTGTTTGCCAAGGATCACCAGGCCAGGCTGTTCGGCGTCGACCACCTTAGCCAGCAGTTTGGCCACGACCAAAGACTCCAACTCCGCGTCAGTCTCCACCTGAATACCGCGGTCGGCACCCAGCGCCAAGGCGGTGCGGATCTGCTCCTGACAGGCCTTAGAGCCCATGGATACCACCACCACCTCGTTGGCAACCCCCTGCTCTTTAAGACGAACTGCTTCCTCGACTGCGATTTCGCAGAAGGGATTCAGCGCCATCTTGACGTTGCTCAGGTCAACGCCAGTCAGGTCGTTCTTGACCCGCGCCTTGACGTTAAAATCGATCACTCGTTTAACCGCCACCAATATTTTCATCGTTTGTACCTAACTCGTGATTGTTGAATCCGGAGTACTCGAAACAAAGATCGCTTTGAAGCGATCCCCTGCTCCAGCGTTTTGTCGAGCACTAGCACCTAGCACCTAACACCTAGGTGTAACGATGCTTACCGAGCAGAAGCTTCGTTGACCAACGACTGCAGGTGATAATCACGCGAGCCAAGCTGGCTATTGATACAGGTCAGTCGTTTGAAAAAATGTCCCACATCGAGTTCGTCGGTGATCCCCATACCGCCATGAAGCTGGACCGCCTGTTGGCCAACCACCCGGCCCGCATTGCCGATCTTAACTTTCAGCATCGATGCGGCGCGGGCACCTTCTGCTCCACCTTTCGCCACTTCCATGGCGGCAAAATAGAGCATGGATTTAGACAGTTCAGTTTCCATAAACATGTCGGCCAGGCGATGCTGCAATACCTGAAAGCGACTGATTGGCTGGCCAAACTGCTGCCGGGTCTTGACGTATTCTGAGGTGGCGGCTAACAGCTTTTCCATCACCCCCACCGCTTCGGCGCCGAGGGCAACGATCGCTTCATTAAGGAGATCCTGAATTGCCTCACAGGCAGTGCCTGGCTCACCGAGCAATGCGGAAGCCGGCACCTGAACATTTTCAAGCACCACGTCGGCAGCTCGCAGCCCGTCATTGGTGGCGTAGCCCCGGAGGGTAACGCCCTGCTGCTCAGGGCTGATCAAGAACAGGCTGATGCCGTCCGTATCACCAGGCTCGCCCGCAGTTCGTGCGGGCACTAGCAACAAGCCGGCACACTCCGCCCCAAGCACCACGGCCTTATGGCCATTGAGGACAAACGAATCGCCGCTCCTCTCGGCACTCGTCTGGGTCTGAGTCACATCAAAGGCGGCTTGGGGTTCGCTGTGGGCTAACGCCAGCTTCAGCTCGCCACCGACAACCTGCTCCAGCAGCTCCTGCTTCTGCGCTTCACTGCCCTGCTTCTGGATCAGTTTGGCGCCCAACAGCACCGTGGCAAAATAGGGTTCGACCAGCAAGCCCTTGCCGAGCTCCTGCTGCAGCACCGCGGTATCGACCAGATCGCCACCGATGCCGCCATACTGCTCGTCTACCGGCAGGGCCAACCAGCCCAACTCAGCAAAAAGTTTCCAGTTATCTTCACTATAACCAGTCGGGCTATTTGCCAGGGCGCGACGCGTCTCGAAGTCGTAGTCATTGTTAATAAATTTTGCCGCACTATCCTGCATCATCTGCTGGATGTCGTTCAGTGAAAAATCCATTGATCTTCTCCTATAGCCCAAGCACTTGCTTAGCGATGATGTTCTTCTGAATCTCGTTGGTTCCGCCGTAGATGCTCACTTTACGATTGTTGTAGTAAACAGGTGCTGCTTTTGCGGCAAACAAGGGTCCGACCGACTCGCCATCAAAGCCGGCTTGATACTGCTCGGGCACGAATGGCAGGGCGTAAATGCCGGCTATATCAACGACAATCTCGTCCAGTGCCTGCATAATTTCCGAGCCTTTAATTTTCAGGATAGAAGATTCAGGCCCCGGTGCCTTGCCCGTAGATACGGATGAAAGCACCCGTAACTCGGTGTATTCGATCGCCTTGAGTTCGACCTCAATCTCCAGCAGCCGCGCCATAAAAACGCTATTCGACCTGACATCCTCAACCCCCGCCGGCGTCTCATCGAGCATCTTCTTAATAGATTTCAGCCGTGCCTTGGACTCGGCGACTCGGGCTATCCCGGTGCGCTCATGGGTCAGCAACACCTTGGCATAGGTCCAGCCTTTACCCTCTTCACCGATCAGATTACTGACCGGTACGCGTACCGAATCAAAATGGACTTCATTGACTTCACGTATGCCGTCAATGGTGATGATCGGCGTTACCGTGACTCCTGGATCGTTCATGTCGATCAGCAAAAAGCTGATGCCTTCCTGCTTGCGACCACTGTCGTCGGTGCGCACCAAACAGAAGATCCAGTCGGCGTGCTGGGCCAATGTGGTCCAGGTCTTAGTACCGCTGACGATGTAATGATCGCCATCGCGCACCGCCTTGGTCTTCAATGAAGCCAGATCAGACCCCGAGTTGGGTTCCGAGTAGCCCTGGCACCACCACACATTACTGGCAAGAATATCGGGGAGAAAACGGGCCTTCTGTTCTTCATTTCCGTAGGTGTAGATAACTGGCGCCACCATCGACAGTCCAAAAGGAATAATACGTGGCGCCTTAGCCTCGGCCGCCTCGTTGGCGTAGATATACTTTTCAGTCTGCGACCAACCAGTTCCGCCATGCTCCACCGGCCAGTTGATGCCCGCCCAGCCTTGATCAAACAGGGCTTTCTGCCAAGCGACATGGTCCGTCTTGGACAGATAAACGCCTTGCGCCTGCTTAGCTTTTATATCCGCAGGATATTTTTCCTTAAAAAACGCTCGGACCTCTTCACGAAAGGCGAGCTCCTCTTCTGTAAAGTTTACATTCATCTCTTCACTCCACCTTGGGTCAGATAACAACACTAGGAATACTAGCAACCAAAAACATTCAAATCAATCATTTTTGACACTGATTACCGCTATGCGAAACAGATGCACTCTAAATCAAAATGCCTTCTAACATTAGCCAACCGCTGCCTGCTTAGAACCGTAAAGGTGTCAACAACAAAACAAGAAACGAGAAAAGCGAAATTGGTGTCTTACTGGATGCGATGGAGAGCCAGGAAACAGAACCATCCTGGCAAGAATTCGCCATTACACAGGGTCACCTCAGGCGCAAGAAAAACACCATGAGTAGATCAGAAAAGGGAAATGAAGGGGACCAGCTTACACGCGCGGACTAAAAGCCCTCCCCGTAGCAATGAGCGGGGAGCAATGAGCGGCGATGACAGATCGGTTTTTTACTAACAACGCATCCCAGCACCGCTGTATACCCGTGATTCACACGCCAGTACTTTCCAGTTCACGCGCAGCGTGGAGTAACTGCGGGGCAAAGGACGCTATCACCTTATCCGGCGTGATCAGGTAGGAGGGACCGCCACAGTTAAGACACATAATCTTGCCATCCTGTAATCGTAGCGGCACCGCAACCGCGTTGACGGAACGATCCCAATCTCCCAGCGACAGGCAATAGCCATGCTCTTCATAGCATGTAACGGCCAACTCGATGGCATCGCGAATTTTTGCCCAGTCATTACCGCTCTTGCGCTGGATGGCAGCCATCAGAGCTTCTCGCTCTTCTTTACCCAATGCCGCCAGATACGCGCGTCCGGCCGATGAGGTGGCCATCGGTAATCGCGATCCGACATCCATACGCAGAGACTGCGCTACATCACCACGACAGTTCTCGACGTAGATCATGCTAAGA
>JBFGYY010000132.1:0-7169 GCA_041587095.1 Motiliproteus sp.
GCCGGACTGTTATTGCTCTGACAAAGGCACGATCGTCAGTCCTGCAGGGTGTATGCATTGACGAATTTACGTACAATGGCGCCAACTTATCACCGTTGCTGGAGCGTATTTGTGGACCCGATAGCTGTTTTTCTTTTTTCAGGTGTTTTTTCGATGAGTGCGGCACTGTTCGCCGGCAAATTATTGAAAATGGATGAGGAAGATCGTCCTGCCTGGTTGCCGGTACAGCGCAATACGCTGATTTTGATGTTAGGTAATGTGTTTGCTGTTGGCTTGGTCGGGGCCATGGTTTACGGCGCGTTTAATCTTACCTGGTGGATACCCATTTTGTGTCTTTTTATCACCTTTCCTGTTTTACATGTGTTAATTCTTGATCGCATGCTTAAAGCTGGGGCGGGCCTGATTCTGACAGGGTTGCTATCGGTGATTGGTAGTGCGAGCCTTTGGCACTATTGGTAAGTCTTGCGGATAAACGCGGTTCTTCGTGCGTCCTCGATCGGGTGTCGTCCGGCGTTTAGCGTTGATTGCGTCATCGCGAAATTATCTGCCGCTACAGGGCGTTCGAGCAGTCGCTGACATATATTCACCAAAATGATCGCGTGGTGTTTTTGTTATCGGGTCGATGTCCGGGTACAGATGTCCGAAGATAGATGTTCGAAGATAAATGCCCGAATATAAAAAGTAGCTGCTTGCTCAGCCGCCTTTACCCGCCATCGGATTATTCTGGTCGAAGTAGTGGCGGATAAAATCAATAAATGAGCTGATTTTAGCCGGCAAAAATTGACGGTGTGGGTAAACGGCATACACCGTAGCCGCCTGGCTGTGGTAATCGGTGAGAATAGGAATCAGCTCGCCGTTTGGGATGTGATCCTGAATCATAAAATAAGGCTTCATGATGATCCCGACGCCCTGTACGGCTGTGGCCACCATCGCGCGGCCGTTATTGGCATTAAGTCGACCACTGACCCGGATTGCGAAGCGTTCATTATTTTTGCTGAATACCCATTCGTTATTGCTGGATGAGTAGGCGTAGGTGAGGCAGTTGTGGCTCTTAAGATCTTGCGGTGTGCGGGGCGTGCCATGTTGTTTCAGGTAGTCCGGTGACGCGCAGCAAACCATTGGATAAGGCAGTACCCGCTGGGCGATCAGGTTGGAATCATCCAAAGCCCCGATACGAATCGCCAGGTCGTAACCCTCGTCGATAAGGTTGACCTTGTTGTCCTGATAATGAATATCGATCTGAATTTCCGGATAGGTCTGCAGGTAGGCGGCAATTGCCGGTGCCAGGCATAGCACACCAAAATCCACAGGCGCGGCGATGCGCAACTGTCCCCGGGGCTTTGAGCCGAGTTCGGTCAGAGACGCTTCCGCCTCGTCAATATCATGCAGCAGCTGCTGGCATAATTCGAAATAGCGCCGTCCTGCCTCTGTGGTGCTGACCCGTCGGGTCGTTCGGTTTAGCAGTCTAATGCCCAGCTCTTCTTCCAGCCCCGCCACATGCTTGGTGATCATCGCCGGCGAGAGTCGGAGTTCGCGGGCTGCCTGGGAAAAGTTTTCCCGCATCACCACCCGGCAAAAGACTTTCATGCTAGTCAATTTATCCAAACTATTTATCTCAGGCTAACAATCGTTGCGTTATTATGGCTATTTATAGCGGATAAGTAAATTGTTGACTGGCATGCATCCCCTAAACGCTGTTCAGGTTGTGGTATTTGGCAGGGTTGGGCAGGTCTCATGGTTATGTATGTCCGGCTGGTCATGCTGAGGAAGGTGGTTGTTGCGTCGGAATAATCAGATGTTTAGTTTGGTAGTTCAAAGCAATAAACTGAAAATAGGTGTTATTTTAGTGTAATCATTGGCTTTGTGAGGCGTTTGTTGTTGTGATTGGATCGCTTAACATGGTGATATTGCTGTAGAATGCCGAGCTTAAATAAACAATAGGTGATGAGATGAGTATCGACGTCGGCGCGCGACTAAAGGATATTCGCAAGCAGAAAGGTTTGTCGCAACGGGAACTGGCTAAGCGTGCGGGTGTTACCAACAGTACGATTTCGCTCATTGAGCAGAACCGGGTTAGTCCGTCGGTCAGCTCTTTGAAGAAAGTGCTGGATGGTTTGCCGATGCCGTTGCAGGAGTTTTTCGCCGTTAACGTTCAGGAGAAGCGCCAGGTTTTTTACAGTGCCGATGACCTGCCGGATTTTTGGCATGGCGATGTCGGTTTACGCCTGGTCGGACATAATCATCCGAATCGTACCTTGTCGCTCCTTATTGAGACCTACCCTAAAGGGGCGGATACCGGCGAAGAACCGTTTTCCCATGAAGGCCAGGAAGCGGGGGTTATTATTCAGGGTGAAATTGAATTGACCGTGGATGGTGATTGCCGGGTATTAAAACAAGGCGAATCCTATTTTTTTGATAGTCACCTGCCCCACCGCTTTAGAAACATTTCCGATAAAGTCTGCGAAATTATCAGCGCAAACAATCCTCCCTCCATTTAAGTTTCCTCGATATTTTATCTAGTTAAGAAAGAGTGCATATTGTGGGCTCTTTCTTTCTATTCAGACGGCAAAAACGGCAACTTTAATTAAAGACGGCAAGCATTTGCCGATACAGGTATTAAGCTGTTGCCGCTTCGGTAGTTTTTTGTTCAAAAAACAAACAGCTTGCTGGGCTTTGCTGCCCAGATGACCGAAAAGTTCTGCTTCCATAGTTATTTGCAGGACAAAGGTATGCCATAGGCTGGGAGTGTTCTTTTTGGCCTGTATTTTGCATTTGCTTTTGCATTTACTTTTGCATTGATTTTATAACGGGTGCGCGTGAAGCGATCCAATAGGGGCCAGGGGCGGCCAATCCGATATGGAAATAAGAAAGCCGGATATGACCGACACGAATAACATGATCGTAGGATTGGATATCGGCACCTCGAAAGTGGTGGCGTTGGTTGCCGAGGTGGCGTCCGACAGCAGCATCGAGATTATCGGTATCGGCTCCCATGCATCAAAGGGATTGAAGCGCGGGGTGGTGGTTAATATCGAATCGACCGTACACTCCATCCAGCGAGCTATCGAAGAAGCTGAGCTGATGGCGGGCTGCAAGATTCATTCGGTAACCGTGGGCATCGCCGGCAGTCATATCAGCTCGATGAACTCGCATGGCATTGTGGCGATACGCGATCGGGAAGTCATGGAGTACGACCTGGACCGCGTCATCGATGCGGCCCGAGCGGTTGCTATCCCTGCTGACCAGAAAATTCTGCATATCCTGCCGCAGGAATATGTGATTAATAATCAGGAAGGCATCAAAGAGCCGCTGGGGATGTCCGGTGTTCGGCTCGAGGCGCGTGTGCACCTGGTTACCGGCGCCGTTAATGCTGCCCAGAATATTGAAAAATGTATCCGTCGCTGTGATCTGGATGTCGATGACATGGTGTTGGAGCAGCTGGCGTCCAGCTACTCGGTGCTGACCGAGGACGAGAAAGAGCTGGGTGTCTGTATGGTGGATATCGGCGGAGGAACCACCGATATCGCCATCTTTACCGGTGGTTCGATCCGCCACACAGCCGTGATCCCCATAGCGGGTGATCAGGTGACTAACGATATTGCCATGGCGCTGCGCACGCCCGCTCCGCATGCCGAGCAGATAAAAATCAAATATGCCTGTGCACTGGCTCAGTTGGCGAGTGCAGACGAAATTATTAAGGTGCCCAGTGTGGGGGATCGTCCGCCAAGGGATCTTAGTTGCCAGGCGTTAGCGGAAGTGGTTGAACCACGCTATGACGAGCTTTTTTCTCTGGTTCTGGCAGAACTACGGCGATCGGGGTTTGAGGATCTGGTTGCCGCCGGCATCGTCTTGACCGGTGGCACCTCCAAGATGGAGGGAGCAGTTGAATTGGCAGAAGAGATATTTCATATGCCGGTTCGGCTCGCCAGACCGACAGGAGTCAAGGGCCTGGCGGATATCGTGCACAACCCGATTTATGCCACGGGTGTCGGTTTGTTGCTTTATGCGCAAAAACAGCTGCAGCACCGGCCTCTGACGCCGCGGGCGCCGCTGAGTACCGGGCCAGGTATGGTACAGAAGATGAAAAGCTGGTTTCAGGATAATTTTTGAAACTTACAGCGGGTAACGATTCGCGCTGCCAGTGACAGTGCTATGAAAAATGTGCGTTCTCAGGCAGAGCGTGCAGCCGGATACAAGCGACAGAGTGCTAATAGCTCTGTCGATAAAAGTTATAGGAAGTGTACGTGTGATACAGCAGGGGAGAGGGGATATGTTTGAGCTGGTCGATAGTATGCCGCAAAGCGCGGTCATAAAAGTTATTGGCATCGGTGGCGGTGGCGGCAATGCCGTGCATCATATGCTGAGCAGTGAAGTTGATGGCGTTGAATTCATCTGTGCCAATACGGATGCGCAAGCCCTGAAGGGGCTGTCTGCACGCAGTATGCTGCAGATAGGCAGCGAACTGACCAAAGGTCTGGGTGCGGGTGCCAATCCCGAAATTGGCCGTCAGGCTGCCCTGGAGGATCGCGATCGCATTGCTGAAGTGTTGCACGGTGCGGATATGGTCTTTATTACCGCAGGCATGGGTGGTGGTACGGGTACCGGTGCGGCGCCGATCGTAGCTGAAGTCGCCCGTGAGTTGGGTATCCTGACAGTGGCCGTGGTGACAAAACCCTTCCCGTTTGAAGGTAAGCGACGTTTAAAGCTGGCCGACGAAGGCATAAAAGCTTTGGCAGAACATGTCGATTCGCTGATCACGATCCCGAATGAAAAGCTGCTGTCCGTATTGGGCAAAAGCACGTCGTTGCTGGATGCATTTAAAGAAGCTAACAATGTGTTGCAGGGCGCGGTGCAGGGGATAGCCGATCTTATTATCCGTCCGGGCATGATTAACGTCGATTTTGCCGACGTTAAGACGGTGATGTCTGAGATGGGGCTTGCGATGATGGGTACCGGCATGGCAAGCGGAGAAAATCGTGCGCGCGAAGCCGCCGAGATGGCTATCCGTTGCCCGTTGTTGGAGGATATTGATCTGCAGGGTGCGAAAGGGATTCTGGTCAATATTACCGCGGGTCTGGATCTGGGCCTGGGTGAGTTTGCCGAAGTCGGTGATACCATTGAGGAGTTCGCTTCCGAAAATGCCACCGTAGTCGTGGGCACCGTTATCGATCCTGAAATGAGTGATCTGCTTAAAGTGACGGTTGTGGCGACCGGCTTGGGCGCTGTCGAGACACCCAAAATCAAGATGGTCAGTGGTGGCGCATCGCGAGCATCTGCCTCGGCAGAGCCAGCTCCGGCTGGGCGCAGTGAGACCCGCAAGAGCGATGGCAATCTGGACCTTGAACAGCTGGAACTACCGACAGTTTTGCGCCAGCGCAGCGATGTTGCTGCCAAAAGCGCCGCTCCGGTCGTTCAGGAGAAGCTTGAACTGGGTCGAACCGGAACCGATGATGAGATGGAATTCCTGGACATACCGGCGTTCCTGCGTCGGCAGGCGGACTAATCGCCGATAGGGGGATGGTTGGCGTTATGCCGTGTCCCCCGTCCACTGTCTCTGGCCAGTAGACAAAAAAGCCCGCTCGAATCTCCCCTCGAGCGGGCTTTTTGTTTTGCGCGTTAGATTCAGCGAGTGCGGTCGGTGCGCTGGGTTTTAGTCGGTTACGGACAGGCAGGTGCGTTGAGACAGGCGCAGTCGACGCAGGTCAAATTCAGCGCGGGCCATCGCGCGCAAGGGGATGCCTTGTTCGCGCAGCTTCAGCAGGCGTTCCTTGATTTTCCGCCGGCGCTGGTTGTTTTCCTGTTCCTCAGGCTGGCGGTATTTACTTAAAAGATACTCTCTGATCTCTTTTGTCGCGGCAGAAGTATCCAGCGTATCCCCGGTTTCGCTTGTCAGTCGTTCTTGTTTGCCCATTTTGCTTCACTCTACTGTTTCTCTACTGTCGAATTAATGCAGAATTGGTGCCAAGGCAATATTCCGGTTTGAGGCCATATTCAGGGGGCTGCCCGGCATGTAACGGCTGATGCTTGCCGGTAACAGGGCAGGCCGTTGCCGACCGGATGCGGAGGTTGATCTCTTTGAGAACTAACAGCAAAAACAGGTTGCCTTTGTCAAAGCGTTATTATAAATTACGCGCTCCTGATCTGGCAGTAGCCGGATAACAACAAGTGTAGTGGTTTTAACCGTTGTGCTTTTTGTCCAGCATTCTGGTTTTTAAGCGGATGTTTGAGGAACTACGGTGAGGTGTCCGAGTGGCCGAAGGAGCACGCCTGGAAAGTGTGTATACCGCAAGGTATCGAGGGTTCGAATCCCTCCCTCACCGCCATCTATCTTCTTGATATAGATGGGTTTTGTTTCTGGTTCGCCCCCAGATGTGACCAGATTGTGACCGATAATTCGGTCGGGTCATTTCTTCGTCTCTACGGCAATAGTCTTGCTAATTCTAACTTCCTTAAATAATTTAAGACCTGTGGTGCCCTGCGCTGTATTTTTACGGGTCGATAATCTTCCGTCTATCCTTTGTTGGTGTTTGGTACGAACGAGCGGCTTTTGTTGTGCTCGTTTGGATTAGAACGGCCTGAGCGGCGTTATGCTGCCGAGTGGGTGTTGTCGCGTTCACCCATCGTCCTTCTATGCAGCTGGTACCGCATCAGTCACTCTCAATAGCCTACTGAGCTAAAGGCACTACGGAGGCCGACCATGGACAGCGCCACCATTAAAGCTAAGGCGAATGCCCTTTTTGCTGAAGCACCTTTTGTAAGTCGGATTGGCAACAGCAACGACCACCAGCAAGCGCTGTCGCTGATGGATGAGTTGATCAAGGACTATGAAACGAACCGGTTACTGATTGAGGTGCTGGCCGCTTTCATCGAGCGCTGGGAGGAGCGTGCCCCCGGGTTGGCTGATTTCAACGCACGTGTCGCGATCCTTGATGGTGATGAGGCTGTACTACGCGTGTTGATGGATCAGTACCAGCTTAAGCCGTCCGATCTGGAGCCGGAGCTTGGTGCTAGAGGTTCTGTCTCGGGGCTTCTGGCTGGCAGGTATAAGCTGACGTGTGCGCAAATCGAAGCGCTGTCGGATAGGTTCGGTTTCAATCCCGAGGTTTTTTTCCGGAAGGTCTAGGCGCGGCCGGTGTGTCGGCGTGCGCCGTTCCTGTGTAAAGAAAGGC
>JBFGYY010000133.1:0-7136 GCA_041587095.1 Motiliproteus sp.
AAGAGTCGGTCGTCAAACCGATCTGTTCGTCGACCACTTAAAGCTGGCGTAACGGTATGTGATGCTGGCTTTATGACGTTTACACTGGCGTTGTCCTCATGAAGCCCTGTCCAGCGGCTATTATTAACCGGCCGGGTAACTATCCGGTCGGGTAACTATCAGGCAGGATACCGGGTCGGGGCTGGGAGATGGCTGCAAGGGAGGGGCCGATGAACGCGTTGAAAAGGTTGCTGGTATTTATTCTGCTTCTTCCTGTCAGCGTGGCTGCCGATCCGTTGCGGCTGGTGAGCGATGACTGGCCCCCCTATGAGTACCTCGACGCCGCAACAGGCGAGGTGACGGGGTTTTCTACCGAGCTGGTCAGGACCGTACTGCGCTCTCTTGACCGGTCCGTTGCCCCCATCCACGTTTATCCCTGGGCCCGAGCTGTGCTGGAAGTACAGACTGGCAATGCAGATGTGATTTATACACTCACCCGTACTGCCGAGCGTCAGGGGTATCTTTATTTTCCCGATGAGCCCCTGCACACCGATATCGGAACACTGTTTGTTCGTCGTGATCGCTTGCCATCACCGCCTATAAACAGGGTTTCTGATCTCGGGCGGTTATCGCTGGCGACCGTACGCGGATACTCTTACAGCCCCGAGATTCAGGCCGTGCTTGCCGCCTCTGATCAAGTGACGCAAGTCAGTAATGAAACCCAGCTGTTTGGGATGCTCGCAAGAGGGCGGATCGATGCGGTTCTTACCTATCGTAACGTGGGTGTGGCCGTTATCGACCGAATGGCATTGGGGGCTGAGATTATGGCGATAACCGAGCCGCCACTGTTTCAGCGCAGATATTACGTGGGCTTCAATAAAAAGGCGGTGCCTCTACAGTTTGTTGAGCAGTTTTCAGATCAGCTCCGGCGACTTAAGCAGTCGCCGGATTACCGTCGTCTGGAGCAGAAATACTTCGGTAAATCAGCCTTGCAATAATACCTGCATCACCGCAATGATCTTCTCGGCTACTCTGTGCTGATTCTGCCGCTTGTGGCATGGTTTCAGGCAGTGAAAGCCTCCTGTGCCCGGACTTTCAGTTCGTCTGCCGAGAGATTTTCAATTTTGGACGCCATGGACCAATAATGTCCAAACGGATCCAAAATCGATCCGCTACGCTCACCCCAGTAGGTATCTTGCAGTTCAGAAACAGGCTGGGCACCGACATCAATCGCCTGCTGCCAGAGGGTGTCGACGTCACTGAAGTAGAGGTGTAGAGAGGCGGCGGCACCTCCGAGGGTGGCGGGACTGTAAATATTGTTTTCAATCGACTCCTCGATGACACGTACCAATGAATTGCCGATCTTAAGCGTCACGGAAATGACCGAACCCCCATCCAGGCTCAGAATCGTTTGGCTCGGTTCAGCACCGAAACAGCATTGGTAGAAGTCGATGGCATTTTGCACACCCTTAACCACGATAATGGGAGTTACGGTGCGATAGCCTTTGGGTATGGGAGACACTTTCTTAGTCACAATTTATTCCTTGGATAAGGTTAACAATAATACTGAAGCTGGTTAAAACAGAACCAGAGTTACCTATCCGCGCTGACTTATGTTCGATACCTGAATCGTCTGCAACGCTTGAATAGGCTTAATTCTGCGCGATGGAATTCAAGTTAGCTTGCTCGTCTAGCGGTATGTTTTTCGTTACGTTGCGCAGTCAGCCATTGTTGCGCTTCCTGCTCGGAGGTTGCGTAGTAGACGATGCGACCGAATGGTAATGTCTGCCCGCCATGATCGGTATCGTAGCGGTACACCCACCAACTGTCGGGCGCTTTTTGATGGACCGATTCAAGCTCTGGCGAGAGTGCAGCCGATTGGCTCGGGAAGTGGTTGCGATTCACGGTTACGTCCTGTGTTTGAGCTGTATATGAATTAAGCGCGGTTATGGTCAAGCCGAAAATAGCGGCTTGACCATACCGTCATTGCGTTTTACCCCAGCTCCAGCAATACATTGATCGCTACGCTGAAAATAGCGCAATCTACCGTTGTGCTGCTTTGCATATTGGTGAGCAGGTTATGCCAGCGGTGCAGGAATACCTCGTGCCGGGTCAGCCACCCTTCTATGGCGCTATCTGCCGGCGCAGACGGGTCCAGATCGCGAAGGGCGTTGATGGTGACCGCGCGTTGCTGGGCATCCAGGTCATCTCTGTAGCCGTTGCGAGCCAGCGCCTGCCAGTGGCTGGTGGACTGATAGGTCCTGATCTGCCGGTCCAGCCAAGGCAGGTTGAGATGTTCGCCGAGTTGAAAGTAAACCGGTGCGACTTCTGAAACCTCACGCTTGAGTTCCCGGGCCACTTCGATAATATCCAGCAGCCAGTAAAGCCCCTCATTGGCCGCAGTGTAGGCCGCCAGCATTTCGGGTACACCGTTATCTCGGTATTGCTGAAAGCGGCTCAGCCATCGATCCTGTGAGGGAATTGCCTGCTGTAGCTGTTCGATCGATGCGACAGTTTGTTCGATACCGGCCCGGTAATCGGCAATGCAGGCCTGAATATCAAGATGATTACGCCTGCGCCGTAACAACCACCAACTGGCTCGGGTCAACAACTTAGTCAGTTCGCTCATCATGGCCTCTTGAATAGAGACCGGTATCTGGTTATCAAGGGCTTCGATCGCTTGCCAGCGGGGTTCAATAGCGTAGATTTCGCGTGCGATGAGATAAGCGGCTGCTACCTGCGCGTGATCGGCACCAGTCGCCTGGCGTATCTTGTGCAAGTAAGTAATACCCATGCGGTTGACCAGATCGTTGGCGATCTGGGTTGCGATGATTTCGCGGCGCAGGGGATGGTTGTGAACTGCGTCAGGAAAGCGTTGCAGCAATCGTGCCGGGAACGCCGTGGTGACTTCATCACTCAGGTTGGCATCGTCGGTAACCCAGGAATCGATTAATGCCTGCTTGATCTCGATTTTTGTATAGGAGATCAGAACCGCCAGTTCGGGGCGGGTCAGTCCGGTTTTCTTTTCACGCCGATCAATCAGCGTCTTTCGATCGGGAAGGAATTCCATCGCGCGGTCGAGCTTGCCGCTGGCTTCCATGGCGTCGATCAGGTGGATATATTCGTCGAGGGAGTCGGTGGCATGCTGTTGGGCGATGCTCAACGCCTGTACCTGGCGGTAATTGTTCTGCAATACCAGACCAGACACCTCATCCGTCATTTCCCGAAGCAGCTGGTTGCGCTGCGCCATCGAGAGCTCGCCTTTCGCGACCTGCTCGTTGAGTAAGATCTTGATATTGACTTCGTGGTCCGAGCAATCAACTCCGCCGGCGTTATCGATAAAGTCGGTATTTGACGCCCCGCCTTGCAAGCCAAACTCGATCCGGCCGCGCTGCGTGAAGCCCAAATTGCCGCCTTCGCCCAATATCTGGCAGCGAAGCTCGTTCGCGTCGATGCGAAGCCCGTCGTTGGCCTTGTCGCCGACGTCGCTATGGCTTTCCGTACTGCTCTTTACATAGGTACCGATGCCGCCGTTCCAGAGCATGTCTACCGGTGATTTCAGCAGGGCTGTGATCAGGGTGTCGGGCGTCAGATGGTCTTCGTCGATGGCAAAGCGTACCTTCATCTCGGATGAGATCGGGATGCGCTTAGCCTGACGGGAGAACACGCCGCCGCCGCGGGAAATCAACTCGGCATTATAGTCGCTCCAGCTGGATCGGGGCAGAGCAAAAAGCCGTTGGCGCTCGGCGAAAGAGCTTGGGCTGTCAGGATTCGGATCGATAAAGATATGCTGGTGGTTGAAGGCGGCTACCAGCTGGATGGTTTCGGACAGCAGCATGCCATTGCCAAACACATCGCCGGCCATATCGCCGATACCTACCACGCTGAAGGCCGATGATTGGGTGTCGATGCTGCGTTCGCGGAAGTGACGTTTCACTGACTCCCAGGCACCCCGGGCGGTGATGCCCATCTTCTTATGGTCGTAGCCCTCGCTGCCACCGGAGGCAAACGCGTCACCGAGCCAGAAACCGTACTCAACGGCGATGGCGTTGGCAATGTCGGAGAATGTGGCTGTGCCCTTGTCGGCGGCTACCACCAGGTAAGGGTCGTCGTCGTCATGGCGAACTACAGAGTCGGGCGGCACCACAACACCGGATACCAGGTTGTCGGTAATATCCAGCAGGCCGCGAATATAGGTCTGGTAACAGGCGATGCCCTCGGCATGAATCTGTTCGCGGTCGCTTCCAGTCGGTAGCTGTTTGGCGATAAAGCAGCCTTTGGCACCCATGGGTACGATAACCGCGTTCTTGACCTGTTGAGCCTTGACCAGGCCCAATACCTCGGTGCGGTAGTCTTCACTGCGATCGGACCAGCGCAAGCCGCCACGGGCGACCTTGCCAGCGCGCAGGTGCACACCTTCCATGCGAGGCGAGTAAACAAAAACCTCATATCTGGGGCGCGGCTTGGGCAGGCCACTGATACGCTGGGGGTCAAACTTGAAGGAAAAATATTCCTTGGCCACGCCGTTAGCGTCGGGTTGGTAGTAGTTGGTGCGCAGGGTCGCCTGGATCAATTCAAGATAACGGCGTATGACCCGATCTTCGTCAAGGTTGTCCACATGATCGAGAATTTGCAGAATCTGCGTCTCGGTTTGCTCTGCAGCAAGTGTGTCCGGGCCGGTGGCCGGATCGAAGCGTTGCGCAAACAGGTTGACCAGCAGGCGGGCGATCTGCGGTTGTCGGCACAGCACGTCGGCGATAAAGGGCTGGCTGAAGCCGAAGCGGATTTGGCGCAAGTAGCGTGAATAGGCCCGCAACAAAGCGACCTGGCGCCAGTCGAGGGAGGCCGCCAGCACCAGTCGGTTAAACGCGTCATTCTCTGCCTGTCCTTGCCAGGTACGCTTGAAGGCTTCACGGAACAACGGTTTTATTGATTCGAGCTCGTTACTGTTGCTGAACTGGGTGGCCAGTTTAAAGTCGTGAATCCAGACTTTCTGGTCTGTGCCTGAGCGCACCGCATAAGGGTGCTCACCGATGACCCGGACACCAAGGTCTTCGAGAATGGGAACCACGTCGGACAGGACCAGTGAATCCTGCCTGCTGATCAGTTTGAAATAGAGCCTGTCTGGACGGGTTTGATCGACGGGGCCAAAGCCACTCGCCAGTTCGTCGGCATCGGTAATGCTGTCGATCAATGCGATGTCCTGCAGCGCCTGCTCGGGTGAGAAATGCTCACGGTAAGCGCTGGAGAAGGCGTTATAGTAAGGTGCGGCACGCTCGCCGCCGAGCGTCTGCAGCTGGTCTTCCCAGACCAGTGAAGGCGCCAGACGTATCTGGCTGCGTTGGATAAATCGCCAGCAGTCAAGCACCGTGGTGTAGAGATCATTCAGTTCCCGCCGGGCCAGCGTTTCGCTGTCATGGGTACTGAAGTATTCCCGGGAAAACTGGATGATAGCGCTGACTTCAGATGGGTCCTGGTGATCGCTGATCCGTTTTTCGAGAAGGTCACTGATTTTTTGTTTTTCTGTGTCGACCTGAGCAAACATGGCGCTAGCCCCGCGGTTGGTCAATGGGAATTTGATTGGTTGAATTGAACGGGAGGCAGGGCTGCCCCCCGTTAGTGGGTGCGAAGGAAAAGCTTAGATCACGGCGTCCAGGGTCTTTTCCAATAATCCCATGCCTTCGCTGATCAGCGCATCGCTGATCGTGAGTGCCGGCAGGAAGCGGATCACATTGCCGCGAATACCGCAGGACAACAGGATCAGCCCGTTACGCGCCGCTTCGGCAACGATAGCCTTGGTCAGCTCCGGATCCGGGCGGCTGGCGTCGCCATCGTGAACCAGCTCCATGGCGATCATGGCGCCCAGGTTGCGGATGTTGCCGACCTTGTTCGGGTATTTGGTTTGCAGCGTTTGCAGGTGGCTGACAATAGAAGCACCGACTTCGCTAGCACGCTGGCACAGGTTTTCCTCTTCGATCACGTCCAGCACCGCCAACGCTGCAGCGCAACCCAGCGGAGAACCCCCGTATGTACCGCCCAGACCGCCAGGCAGAGGCGCGTCCATGATTTCGGCCTTGCCGACCACCGCGGCAATCGGGAAACCACCGGCGATACCCTTGGCCATGGTCATCAGATCTGGCTCGATGCCGGCGTACTCGCAGGCGAACATCTTGCCGGTGCGGGCGAATCCGGTTTGGATTTCATCGGCGATCAGCACAATGCCGTGCTGGTCGCAGAGGGCGCGCAAAGCCTGCATGAATTCAGGGGGAGCCTGATAGAAGCCGCCTTCGCCCTGGACGGGCTCGATGATGATAGCGGCCACGCGGCCGGGCTCAATATCGCAGGTGAACAGCATATTCAGCGCGGCCAGCGAAGCCTCGACCGTAACGCCGTGGTAGGCGTTGGGGAAGGGCGCATGGTAAATCTCACCGGGGAAGGGACCGAAGCCTGCCTTATACGGGGCGACTTTACCGGTCAGGCCCATGGTCAGGTTGGTACGGCCGTGGAAGCCGCCGTTGAAGGCGATAACGCCGCTACGGCCAGTGTGGGCGCGGGCGATCTTGACACAGTTTTCCACCGCTTCGGCACCTGTGGTGACGAAGATGGTCTTCTTGGGCGAATCGCCGGGGGCGGCGGCGTTGAGCTTCTCCGCCAGTTCGACAGCCGAGGCGTAGGGGGTGACCATGACGCAGGTGTGGCTGAATTTTTCCAGTTGGGCCTGCACTGCAGCCTGCACCTTTGGGTGGCTATGACCGGTGTTAACCACGGCGATGCCGCTACCCAGATCGATGTAGCGCTTGCCTTCAATATCCCAAAGCTCAGCGTTGCGTGCTTTTTCGATGTAGGCGTGGGTCATGGTGCCCTGACCACGTGCGAAAGCGGCGTCTTTGCGTTGTTGCAGTGATTGATTGTTCATGCTCGGTTCCTCGAATTCGGGTAGTTAACTGTTAGGGTCGAGTGACAGGCTCAGCTAATGCCGCCCATACACAGGTATTTGATTTCTACAAAGTCGTCGATGCCGTATTTGGAGCCTTCGCGGCCGATACCGGACTCCTTGATACCGCCAAAGGGGGCAACTTCGGTGGAGATGATCCCCTCGTTGATGCCGACCATGCCGTACTCCAGTGCTTCAGCAACCCGCCAGACCCGGCCGATAT
>JBFGYY010000134.1:0-7132 GCA_041587095.1 Motiliproteus sp.
AGTGCAACAACAGCCTGGGCCAGCAAGCCGGGTACTTTCATGTCGCTGCCGATCGCGGAAACAATCGCTAATTTACGGATCTGAATATCACTTTCCGGCAGCAGCTCTTCCAGCTGCGACTGGATACGTTTGACGGTCTTCAAATTCGCGTCCAGGAAGTGCGTAATACTGTTGGCGTTGCTGTCCTTGGTGATGATCTGCGCCTTAAAACGCTCGATGACCTGAAGGATCTCACGGTCGTACTGGCTTGAACTACCCATCATCTCCTGATCGAACACTTCGATCGCGTAGACATTCTTGCGCCCGGCAATAATTTCTACCCGCGGCGTACCACTGACATAATCGGCGGTGATCAGGGTGCCTTCATGCTGAGGCTCAAAGGTATTTTTAACCCGCAACGCGATGCCGCTTTGACGCAAGCCTTTTGCAGCCCGGGGGTGAATCGCTTCCATACCCAGGTTGGCCAACTGATCAGCGACGTCATAGTTGGTCCGACCGATCGGTACAACCTTATCTTCACCGGCCAGACGCGGATCGGCGCTGGAAAGATGAAATTCCTTATGAATGATCGCTTCACGCGCGCCGCTGAGTACCGCGAGACGGCTGAAGGTCATCTCACTGTAACCCCGGTCGAAGGTAGCCATCAGGCCGTCTTCAGCATGGGCGTAACCGGTAACAATTGGCAGCTCATTTGCCAGATCCAGATCTGCCAGACCTTGCAAAACGCGATCATCGAGAGACAGATGGTGCTGGCTGCGCCAGCCGGACAGATCAACGAAACGGGCATTGATGCCGTCACGCTGCAAAAGGGTCGCCGTATTGCGGGCGCTGTGGGATTCGCCAATACTGGCCAGCATCTCACGGACGGTATGCAGATGGGTCTCCAGCGCAAAGTGGCCATGCTGACAGATTCGCTGCAGGTCACGCAGGCAGCTTTCGGCATCGTCAAGACGCTCATCAATAAACTCATTCGCCGCAGCAAGATCATCGCCTCCGACAAACAGTTCAGCGTTGATAGCATGCGCACGCTGGCGCAGGTCAGCCAACGCATCACGCCAGCCCCGATCATCATCTGCCGCACTGGCAAACAAGCCGTAGATGCCAGGTTGTCCGGTTTTTTTATGCTCCAGCAACATATCCGTAATACCGCCGTATGCCGATACCACGAACAAACGCTGATACAGGTTTTCGAGCTGCCCTTGCTGCAAGACGATATTATCGCGTACAGCTTCGTAGTTGCTCATGGAGGTACCGCCGATCTTTTCAACGGTATGCTGGTTCATTGCCATAGTAATCCGGGTTCCGTGCTACAGGGCTAAATAGGTGCCGAGTTAATAGGTGCCAACTTGACGACAAACAGGCGCTTCTCCGCCCGGCTTTCGCCGCAAAATACAGACGGCTGTACATAATACATCAAATAGCCTTGTCTTTGAGCGTTTTATAGACTACTGGATAGACTATCCAATAGTTGCACACCAATAGTTGCACACGGCCGGCCCAATAGACAACCGGCCGCTTTGCGGGCTTTTGGCCGCCATACAGACACCCCGTCGGTGCGCGTGTAGCAGATGAAACGCACCATTCAATCTGCTAGTATTCCCGTTCTAGAAATCGGCACGTTCCCGTCCGTACAACCGCTAAGTCGCAGCAAAATCCTGCACTGCACTAACCGGTTGATCTAGTTAACCTTTTCGAATAACCGAATTACAGGACAGTTTGCAATGAGTCTTGCTGACAAAGTATTGGCCGTGAATAATGATCTGCCGATCCGTACCGACAGCCCTGTTCACAGCGGCAAGGTCCGTTCCGTCTACTGGCTGACTGACGCCGACAGCCGTCGTCTGATCAAAGAAAAAGGCTACAATGTGGCCGCAGATGCACCGCTGGCCATTATGGTCATCAGTGACCGTATCTCGGCATTCGACTGCATCTGGCATGGCGAAGGCGACATGCGCGGCGTTCCGGGCAAAGGCGCCGCTCTGAATGCCATCTCGAATCAGTGGTTCAAACTGTTCCGCGAGCAGGGCCTGGCCGATAGCCATATTCTGGACATCCCCCATCCTTTCGTCTGGATTGTTCAAAAAGCCCGTCCCGTGATGATTGAGGCCATCTGCCGACAGTACATCACCGGCTCAATGTGGCGCGCCTACAGCAAAGGCGAACGCGAGTTTTGCGGTATTCAACTGCCCGACGGTCTGCAGAAGGACCAAAAACTGCCCGAACTGCTGATTACGCCTTCAACCAAAGGCATCCTCAGCGGTATCCCGGGCGTTCCGGAAGTGGATGATGTGAATATCACCCGTAGCGATATCGAGAACAACTTTGCGGCGTTTAACTTCCGCAGCAAGGCCGATATCGACCGCTACGAAGTTCTGCTCAAAGAGGGCTTTGACGTTATCAGCAAGGAACTGGCTAAATTGGATCAGATCTTTGTCGATACCAAATTTGAGTTTGGCTATGTCACCGATGCCAGCGGCACTGAAAAGCTGATCTATATGGACGAGGTCGGTACGCCTGACTCCTCACGTATCTGGGACGGTGAAGCCTACCGCAACGGAAAGATCGTCGAGAACTCCAAAGAAGATTTCCGTCAGCTGCTTCTGAATCACTTCCCTGATCCGGACATCCTGCTCAACAAAGACCGCATGACAGAGCGCCTGGCGCTGGCAAAAGATAATGCGCTGCCGGAAGCGGTGTTGATGGCAGTTTCAGATACCTACGTTGGTATCGCTGAAAAAGTAACCGGGGAAACGCTGCAGCTGGCCGAAAACCCCAAAGCGGAGATTATCAATATTCTTCGCGACCAATACGGTCTGATCGACTGATACAAACCAAGCATGCCGGACTGACAGACGTTAGCGTCCTCAGTCCGGATGCTGACAAGGCGCGACAGGTCCTTTTTGCCCCTTAGCGCTCAAGCGGCTGCAGCCCAGGTTAAGGCTGCAACCGCTTTATCTGGTCCCCCCCCGCTCGACGCCACCTTGCATATACCTGCTTGTCTCTGGCAGCGTTGCTTTTAAGTCTCGGCGTTGCAATGCAGCCTCTGCGCACCCAAAGTGTTCGCTTTGCGAGCGCGTTAAAACAAACCGCTGACCAGGCCATCCTCGTCCAGGTCAATCAACTGCGCTGAGGGATGTTTCGGTAAACCCGGCATGGTCATGACGTTATCGGTGAGCACCACAATGAATCCGGCGCCTGCTGCCAGCTGAACATCGCGCAGCGGTACATCAAAGTTTCGCGGACTTCCACGCAGGGCCGGGTCGGTAGAAAAGCTGTATTGTGTCTTGGCCATGCAGATAGGCAGCTCCCCATAACCCGATGCTTCAAGCCGACGAATTTTGTCACGTAACTTTTTATCGGCCAATACGTCATCGGCGCCGTAGATCGTCTGGGCAATGGTCTTGATTTTTTGCCAGAGAGGCTCGTCATCCCGGTACAGCAATCTAAAATCGGCATCGTGCCCCTCCACCCGCTCAACCACGGCCCGGGCCAAATCTGTCGCGCCTTGACCTCCCTCAGCCCAGTTTGTGCAAGGTATAACGGGCACCCCCAGATAATCGCATTTGGCACGAATGCAGTCGATCTCCTGCTCGGTATCGCTGTTAAACCGATTGATGGCGACCACGACCGGCAGGTGAAACTGGTGGATGTTTTCAATGTGCTTGCGAAGATTCTCAACCCCGCGCGCTACCGCATCGCGGTCCTCATCGCGCAACCGCTCCAGCGCAACGCCACCGTGATATTTTAAAGCGCGCACCGTGGCAACCAGCACCACAGCATCGGGCCGCAACCCCGATTTACGGCAGATAATATTCATAAATTTTTCCGCCCCGAGATCAGCGCCGAACCCTGCCTCAGTCACCACATAATCCGATAATTTCAGCGCTAGCCGGGTCGATATCAGGGAGTTACAGCCATGGGCAATGTTTGCAAACGGTCCTCCGTGCACAAAAGCCGGGGTATGTTCCAGGGTCTGTACCAGATTCGGCTTGAACGCATCCTTGACGAGCACCGTCATGGCGCCGTGCACTTTTAAATCCCTGGCTGTGACGGGTCGGTCATCAAAGGTATAAGCGACAACTATATCGCCGAGACGCTGTTTCAATTCTGCCAGACTGAGGGCCAAACAGAATACCGCCATCACTTCCGAAGCCACGGTAATGTCAAAGCCGCTTTCCCGGGGCATTGAATTTGCCGGCCCGCCGAGGCCCACATTAACGTTACGCAGCGCCCGGTCGTTCATATCCACCACCCGCTTCCAGACCACTTTGCGACAGTCGATACCCAGCGCATTTCCCTGGTGAAGATGGTTGTCCAATACCGCGGCCAGCAGGTTATGCGCCAGACCAATCGCATGAAAGTCACCGGTGAAATGCAGGTTAATCTCCTCCATCGGAATCACCTGCGAATAACCACCGCCCGCTGCACCACCCTTAATACCGAAACAGGGCCCCAGGGAGGGCTCGCGCAGGCAGATGGAGGCCCGCTTGCCAATGCGGTTCAACGCATCACCGAGGCCGATTGCCGATGTAGTTTTGCCCTCGCCGGCTGGTGTAGGGTGGATTGCCGATACCAGCACCAGCTTGCCGTCTTGCTTTGACTGGACCCGCTGATAGAGTGACAGATTAAGTTTGGCCTTATCCCGTCCGTAGGGCTCAAGTTCCTCGGGGCTGATACCCAGCGCGGCGGCAACATCACTAATCGGTCGTTTTTCCGCTCGGCGGGCAATTTCAATATCGGCCAATGGCTTACCATGCTTCATCCAGACCTCCGTGAGCAGACAGCACAGCCACAGAGCGGATATCGCTCAGCTAACCGTTAGTCTGATCATTAAGAATTGAGGAGCGTAGATATACAGTATGGATCAGGATAGCGGATAGTCAGTATCGCTACCCAGCAATGAGGGTGTCTGCCGATAGAGTTCCTGCGCCGGATAACGGTTTTCAAGCCACTGCCGCTCACTGCGTTTAAGCCCTTTCACGACCAGACAATAGGACCGGTCAACCATCCGGTGCAATTCATTCACCGCAATCGTCTGATCCAGAAGCACGCTATTCCAATGCTTTTTGTTCATATGATAACCCGGCAAAACCGCCGGGTAGAAGTCACGCAAGGCCTGAGCTTCGTCGGGATCACATTTCAGATTAAGCTGCCAGCCGCCCTGACGAAAAACCAGAATGGCGAACAGTTTCTGCCGGACCTTGAACACAGCCGCCTCAGGACCAAAGGGGAAAACCTCCCGGGCCTCAGGTTTAGCCATGAGGTAGTCGCGGATTTGGTGCGTATTGTTACTGTCCATCCGACCCATATCGTCCCCGCTTTCGGCGGTTACTTCCCGCTTCTCCGCTTGCGAACATAACCGCTTGAACGGCAGCGGCGCAGATTAGCCCGCCTTGGTGTTCGGATCCTTCCATGCTCTGTCAGTCAGGGGCTCAAGAGCCAGCATGGCATCTATTTCAACCCGGTTACGCCCCTGCTCTTTGGCCTTGTAGAGCGCCATATCAGCGCGTTTAACGACCTCTTCGTGATCAAACGCCTGACAACCTTCGGTAAAGCAGACCCCGATAGAGATAGTAAGGTTATCGCTGATCGCGCTGCCGTGATGCGGAATCAAGGCCCCATCAATCAACACTCTCAGCGCGTCGAAACGATCAAAAATACTGCTGTCGACGGTATCCGTCACCAAGACCGCAAACTCCTCACCACCGTAACGAAACACAAAATCGCCGACGCGCCGAAAATGGCTTTGCATCGTATCAGCCAACGTTTTCAGAACCAGATCGCCACCTTGATGGCCATACAGATCGTTATAGGCTTTAAAGTAATCTACATCGATCATGGCATACGCCACGACCGTGCCGTTGCGCAGCGCGCGCGCCATCTCATGCTCCAGAATGTTATCGAGATGACGCCGGTTATACAGCCCTGTCAGCGGATCCCGGATCGAAAGTGACTCCAGCTCCTCTACTTGCTTTTGGTTCTTGGCCAGCATCTGATTGTAATTGGCTGCCAGAAATTTTAATTCCGGAATCGGACTCCAACGCGCCGTATCAACATGGGTATCGGAACGCATCGCCACGACCATTTTCTGCAGCGGGTTCACAAGCCGAAAGCGCACCAGATACATAAGCCCCCCCAGACACAGCACCGCTAAGCCGAGAAGCGCCGCAAAGAACATAAAAAACCGCTGTTCGATGGAGGTCTGACGGGGGTCGATAAACGTCACTTTACTCAGTAAGCGCATGGTCAGGCCCGGCATAGGCTCGAGTGTCATCAGCTCATCGTAGACTTGCTCTATGTTATCTTTGCGGCCTTGCAGGTTGCGTTTCTGCGGACTGTCACCTTCAAGCACCTGCTTAAAGCGAATATGTTCCAACGCCATCTGATCAATCTGTTCATTCACAGCGGCTAGTTTTGACTTTGCTGCAGGGGGAGGTGCGTCACCAATCCGCATCAGTAAAGCGCCCCACATCTCCAGAAACAGCTCCACTTTGACGTCCGGATGCGCCTCCGACTGGCGTAAAAAGGTATCGAAGTAGCTCTTCAGCTGCGGGTCTATAAAACCCAGTTCCAGATAGCCGCCATCCGGCAACGCTGAGTAGCTGTAGATTTTGTACTGCCTTGAGACCACTTCCATGGTTGGCTGACTGACAAGGATTGCGCCTTGTTCGCTGGAAAGCCGCAAGTAATTCTGCGCATCGACAAAGGCCGGATGTTTAAAGTCGAGGCCAAGGTCGGTGGGGAACGTTGTATTGGTTACGACAAGTTCAGGGTCGATAATAAACAGATCGACGTTGAAACCCGCTCGCTCTGACAACTGCTGCTGCAAGCGGCTCAGGTTGGCGCTACGACCATGTTTGGCGACCCAATTCAGCGTGTACTCATGAAGCTGCTTATACTCGATGGACTTGAATTGCAGCACCTGATTCAACAGCGCATACGAGGTACGCAACTGTTGTTGAATACTGTTATAGATACGCTGTTGCTGCCGATCCTTGTCGGACTGCAGCTTATCGAGGGTGCCGCCTAAAACCAAATAGGAGGCTAGCGCGAAGGTCATGACAACCAACGCAAAGAAAAACACTATTCGACGGGCCATGAGTTAGTTTGCCTAAACGGCCCTCTGTTGGTC
>JBFGYY010000135.1:0-7119 GCA_041587095.1 Motiliproteus sp.
CCCCGTTGCCTGCCGGCGAAGTTGGGCTGTTGCGTCATTTTGATCTGGCCAATGTGCCGACGGTGCTGGGTGTGCAAACCGATAATCTGGGCGTTGTGTTGGATGATGGTAGTTTCCAGATTATCGGACGGGCTCAGGTCGAGAATGGCATGGTCTCGGAAATGCCTGCCGAGCGCACCGTGGGGCCGATGGGCGATAACCGGATTTTCCGTTTTCTTGAAACTTATGTGAATTTTTCGATTCGCTTCAAAATGGGGCTGAGTCGTCGTAGTCGCAAGCGCGCGCCGGCGGCGATGGGGGGCGATTGTCCCTGTGGCGAGGGGATCGAGCAGCTGGTCGAGCAAGGCGATAAGAAGTGACCCGGGCTGGCTGAAAGGTTGTATAGCATCTGTTTTTATCGGCTAAGGTGGCGCCTATGCTGGAGCTGATCCTGGCTCTTGTTGTTTTTGTATTGAGTCATTTGCTGCCAATGCATGGTCCCTGGCGGAGCCGGCTGGAGAAAAGCCTCGGGTTGCGTGGTTTCATGCTGGGCTACAGCCTGCTCTCTCTCGTCGTTATTGCCTGGTTAATTAAGGCTTTTTTGCAGGCACCCTTTGTCCTTCTTTGGCCCTGGTCTTCATTGGCGGCCTGGATTCCGGTGTTTGTGATGCCGTTTGCCTGCGTATTAGTTGTCGCTGGCCTCAGCTCTCGTAATCCTTTCTCGTTGGGTCTGGGGGGGCAGGGGTACGATGCCAGACATCCCGGTATTGTATCGGTTACCCGCCATCCTGTGATGTGGGCCATTGTGCTGTGGGCGCTGGCGCATATTCCCGTCAACGGCGATCTGGCCGCAATTTTGTTTTTTGGCTTGATGCTGCTTCTTGGCCTGGCAGGAACCCTAACCATCGAACGTAACCGGCGTGTTCGGTTAAGCGCTGCGCATTGGGCATCGCTGCACGCGGGGACGGTAAATATCCCGCGCCTAGGTCGCCAGGTTGATTGGGCGGGTATCGGGCTGTGGCGCTTGAGTGGGGGTGTCGTGCTGTATCTGACACTGCTGTTTGCCCATGAGGCGGTTATTGGTTTCGCCCCTCCGTTGGGTCTTTGAATTGCATAATTAGCTAGCGTCCGTATCGCTTTTGGGTTGCCGTTGTTTGGGAATGTCGCGGGTCTTTTGGGCTCGCGAGGAGTGGTTGGGCAGAGGCCGGGTTTGTCTGTTGACTGCATGCTTTCGGTGCGTGATTGGGCGAGGCTTTACCCTGCGCTGGGTCATGAAAGGGAACCTAAGGCAAAAATCAGCTGTCTATGACGGATTGATTTACTTTACAATACCCCTTGATTGTCGATGGTTGTTGGGTATGCCTGTGACTTGAGCTACGTCGTTGGATCAAGAGCAGTAAGCAGCATAAAGGACTATCTGTTGGGTGAAAGTGTGTCTGGAAGCAGGGTGATTATGTATATTAAAGGCATTTCTGGCTTGGCGCTGACGGCGCTGATCGTGTTAAACGTTAGCAATCCTGTTCAGGCTGCGCGAGTTTCGGATATCACCGACACTAAACATAATTTATCAGCCAGCAGTCCCAGTACCGTAAAAGCGCAGGCCGAGGCTTCGGGCGGTACCGATGAAATCTGTGTCTTTTGTCATACTCCTCACGGAGCCAATACCAGTGTTGGCGGTCCGTTATGGAATAGGGCCGAATCAGGCGCCGGGTATACCAAATACAGTTCTTCGACCATGGATGCCGGTGTGCTGGATGACCCGAAGGGTAGCGCTAAGCTCTGCTTGAGCTGCCATGACGGTACTCTGGCTATTGGTGCGGTTGCTAACCTGCCGGGTTCTGGCGGGGCTAATGGCACAATCAGTATGACCGGTACCAGCAATTCCCCGGCAGGTTCAATGCCAGCCGGTACCGATGGCTATACACGCCGTTTGGATACCGACCTGAGCAATGATCACCCCATTTCCGTGACTTATAATTCCGCACTGGCGGTCGCCGATGGCGAGATGTTCGTGCCCTCCGCCGATGCGAAGCAAGAGATCACTACCGATGGTGGCGCCACAACCTTGATCGGTACAAGAGGTGCGACCGGGCTGCAAAGCACGCCCGTCATGCCGCTGGAGCCCACCGGTGCGTCGGGCGAAGGGCAGGTTCAGTGCGGGACCTGTCATGATCCGCATATGACCGAATCCGATATGAGCGCCAGTGGTCCGGCGTTAGGTGAAACCATTAAATTTCTGCGTCTGAATCGTTTTCAGTTGAATAATCCCAGCGCCATTTTTGATAAGGCCAATGATATTGTCTGCCTTGCCTGTCACGACAAAGCGGGTTGGGAAGACTCTGTGCATGCAATGGGGCAGTTTGGTGGCGATCCTGCAGATGATGTCTATAAAAGCGGTGCCTCGACACTGCGTGAATTCCCCTCTCAAATTCCGGTTTATAAAGCGGCCTGTTTAAATTGTCATGACACACATACCGAAACCGGCTCGCAACGCTTACTGCGTGAGGGTGCAGATAGCGGCGGCAAGCCGGCTATCGAAGACACCTGCTTTCAGTGTCATAACACAGGCCCGAATTCGGTGATAGAAACTACCCCAGGTTCAAATGTTACCAACGCTCCGGACATTAAATCGGAGTTTGATAAAAATGTAACTATGCCAATAACCACAAGCAATCAGCAGGCAACCTCTCCTGTGCATGATATCACCGACGCTGATTTCAGCGAGAGTCAGGCAAGCTTGGGGCAGACTAACAGTAGCAATCGCCACGTAGAATGTACCGATTGCCATAACCCTCATAGAGTTATTCGTAATAGTCGCTTTAATGATGATGGTGTGAAAGATGGTGCGACAGCTACAAATCAGTTGAGAACCCATCAAACGGGCTTAAATGCCACCAGTGGAGGGGAGAATGATGGGCGAGAAGGCAACGTCGCCTCAGGGGTTTTAAGAGGAGCCGTGGGTGTTGAGCCAATTATGCCGGCATTGACCACAGCCTGGCCCCAGGCGCCCGTTGGCTTTGTCGTGAAAAAGGGCGATCCTGGCCCCGGGGCAACGACGGCGGTAACCAATACCTACCTTACACGCGAATATCAGCTTTGTTTTAAGTGTCATTCTAACTATGGGTTAAACACAGTAAATATGCCCGGCTTGGGTGATCATCTGGGAGGGACTCCCTCTGGCACTGTTTGTGGAGATGATGCAACTACGGCGAATTCATTGACCTCAAACTGCATGCAGGATTACACCAATGTAGCCGCAGAATTTTTATCCGTAAATGCAACGAACCCGCCTACCACCGGTACTGATCAAGGTGAGCAGGGTAATATTGGCTCAGCGTGCGTGACAGGGGATTGCGATCCGTTCCCTACCGGACCGGGTGATAGTACGACGGATGGGCGAATTGTGGCTGACTCGAATAACAACCATCGCTCCTGGCACCCGGTTGTTTTCCCCACGGGGCGGGATAATGCAGAACGCACCATTACCAATACAACCACGAATAACTTTAAGGCGCCCTGGAAGGATAATCTGGGTACCCAGACCATGCAGTGTTCCGATTGCCATGGGGGGGAAAGCTCTTATACGCCGGGTGTTGGCGCCAATCTCAGTGAGGTACAGGGGCCGCACGGTTCTGATTCTAACTTTTTGCTGAAAAACACCCAGCGCTGGGATGAACAAACCGATATGACCAGCCCCGGTTTTTGTGGTAATTGTCATCAACCGCTGCAAGGAAATAATGGCTCAAGTGGCTATGATGGATTAACGAGTCACCAGCCAGATGACAAGATGGGCGGTGAAGGCTGTATGTGGTGTCATATCGCCGTCCCGCATGGCTGGAAAAACAAGCAGTTCCTGGGGAATCAGCTGTGCGTCGGACCGGAAGGGGGGGAAGGCGCTGTGGATGAGTGCACAACAGTCGGTTCTCTCGGTAATTACGACACAATGAAAACGCGTCCCCCATACTATATTCGCCATCGTTTGCGCGTAACAACCTGGAAAGCCAGTGGTTCCTGGCAGTTTAGTAATTGTGGCGGTAGCAATATGACAAACTGCAACAGAAGTCGTTGATGAGATCGGCTGTATACTTTTATGTCTCAAGAAAAAGTCAGACTCTGCATAGGTACGGTGTTACGAATAGTCGCATTACCGCGCTGGACAGTGTTGTTTTTTCTGCTGATCGCCGTCGCTTCACTCGGGGTGGTGAAACTGGGTTGGCCGGCTACGCAGGCCATGATCGTCCCCTTTGTGATATTGGTGCTTAATCTGGGCGCGGCAATAGCGACTTTGCCGCGTTTTCGTCGTGATTTTCCTCTATTGCTATTTCACCTAACACTTTTATTGTTGATCGCACTTTTTATCGTCGGACGTTTAACCTACTTCAGTGGTACTACAGCGCTTACGCGAGGTGAAATATTTGAGGGTTCGTTGATTGTTGACGAGCGTGGCCCCTTGCACGGAGATGGCTTGCGGGGCTTGGTTTTCGAGAACCTGGGTTTTTCGGAAACGAACACTCCAAAGGGTGGTTACTATAATCGCGTTATTAATCGCGTGCGCTGGTATGAAAACGGGCGGTGGCGGACACGAGAAATCGGCGATGACAACCCGTTGGTTGTTGGCAACTATCGCATATATACGAGCAGTCGTAGAGGATTCACTCCCGTGTTTAGTTGGCAGCCGCTTAAAGGTGAGGTGGTTTTGGGTCAGGTGCAGTTGAACCCTATCATTGAAGGTGAAGTGCCGCCGGTGAATAATTGGCACTTACCTGATGGTACAGAAGTTTGGACCATGCTCGCAGCTATTCAGGCCGGGAATGATTCCTTTATCCCCGATGTAACGGGGGAGTCCAATACAGATTTGAACAGTGACCGGCTTGACCATGCGTTGGTGCTCAGGATAGGTGAAGAGCGCCATGAAATACGAATTGGTGACGATATTGAATTGGCTGGTGGAACCCTGACCTATAAGCGGCTCGGTTCGTGGATGGGTTATCGGCTGGTCTATGATCCGACTCATCCATGGTTGATAGCTACTATCGCTATAGGATTATTAAGTTTGATTTGGTTTTATATTCGTCAATTAAGCGCGAAAAATGGTTGGGATAGTGATCGATGAGCGAGGTATTGCGGTGGGCTCTTCTCGCTGTGTGCTTAATGCAAGCGAATACGTCCTCAGCTACAGCTTGGCTGGAGCCTGTGAGTGACATGCGATTTGTGGAGATACCCGAAGGTTGTTTTGAGATGGGGAATCCCGCTGCGTTGGATTCAGATCTGAATTATCGTCTAGAGCAGCAGGGCTTTGATGGGGTGCGGTATGCTGACGAGGCCCCGCTACACAGGGTGTGTGTCGATTCATTTTGGCTCGGACAGTACGAGGTGACCGCTCAGCAGTGGGCCAGGGTGATGCGTAATGGGCCCCGCGACGGTCTTGGTGAGCAACCTGCAGCCGGAATTAGTTGGCAAGAGGCCGTCGCTTTTGCTGAGCGCTTGACCAAGCTGAGTACCGCTGGATTCCGTTATCGTTTACCGACAGAGGCTGAGTGGGAATACGCCTGCCGTGCAGGGCGGACTACCGAGACTCCATTTTATGCCCGTACCGATAATATCGACGATCAGTCTCCGTCTAATGAAGCTTGGTACAGCGTTCGAGATCACCGAATTCTTAAACCTTCTGAAGTGGGTGTGCTTAGAGCAAATCCATGGGGGTTATATGACATGTTAGGAAATGTCTGGGAGTGGACGCAGGATGGTTATGCTGCTGATGCATACCTGCAGCATAGCGCGAAAAACCCCGTGCACACTGCAGCGCGTGGTCAGCATGTCATTCGTGGTGCCAGTTATAGGAGTGAATTCAGGGATGTAAGGTGTTCTTCCAGAGCGTCTTATTTCACCGGCAAAGGAGAGCCGAATATTGGGTTGCGGTTAGTCAGGTTTTGAAGAATATGAATGGTCGTGTAAGCGTTTGCTTGATAGTTGGGCTTCTGTGCACTCATATTATAAACGCCCAGGCGAGCGATAATAAACTGCCCGGAGAAGTTGCCGTCCAGGGTGTTGAATTTGTGCTCATTCCTGCTGGGTGGTTTTGGTATTCAGTAGAAAATGGAGAGCGTTATAAATACGGCTCGGACCAGATACCCTATTACCGTCATGTCAAAATCTGGTTAGATGATTACTATATTGCAAAATATGAAGCGCGTGCTCGGGATATCGTTCGGCATCTAAATGCATCTGCAGCGGCGCGCCTTGAAATTGAGCAGTGGTCATCAGAAGACTGGGGCAGGAATGTAGTCCGTCCTGCGGTAGGCTGTACCGTACTGCAAAATGCTGCGGGTGAGTTTGTGGAGGCGTTTCCGGAACAAAATTACCCAGCCACTCATCTGACCTGGCATATGGCGGATCGATTTAGTCGCTCGATGGGGTTTAGATTACCGACCGAAGCAGAATGGGAGAAAGCTGCCAGGGGGAGCGATCAGCGGGTCTGGCCTTGGGGAAATGAATACCCTGACGATACCTATGCTTTGTTTGGATCAAGCATGGAGTGTGCTCCTGTTGCTGTTGATGCCTATCCTAAAGGGCGCAGCCCTTCAGGGCTGCTTAACATGGGAGGTAATGTCGGAGAGTACGTTGCCAATTGGTTTGATGAAGATTTTGATGCCCAATTAACCATGAATCAGCATAATCCATTACCCCCCGAGGAGGGTAAGCCGGTTCCTTTTGAGCAGGCTAAGAAAATAATGAAAGGTGGGCGCTGGAGTGAGAATGCTGCAGCATTGGGTGTTGCTCACAGGGTGTTAGTGACCCCGGAACGCTCCTATGTGCATAATGGCGTACGTTTTGCTGTAGATGCGAGTGTTGTGCAAAGAATGTTAACGGAAGGAACCGCGAAAGCGCTGGCGCATGCAGGACTGCAGCGAGGTGAAGAGAGTGAATAAAATTTCTGCGACCAATAAGTCCCATAAACGCGATCTACGGTTTTCTGCTGTTGTTTTCTTGGCAGTGATGGTTGTGGCTGGAGGCGTATTGCTCCAGTGGGAGCCAGAAAAATACCAAGAGTCACAAGAGTCAAAAGATTTAGTTATTCCTGCTGCGCCGCACAATTACACGTACAGTGAAAAGCGAGATGTTTCTGTCGTCGAAGAGGGG
>JBFGYY010000136.1:0-7104 GCA_041587095.1 Motiliproteus sp.
CCCTCCATCATTCTGGCTGATTACCATCTGGGAGAAACCCAGACCGGCATCATGGCACTACAGGCACTGGAGGCGCACTGGCAGGCCAAAACCCCCGCCATCGTCATTACCGCCGACCGTACCGAGGCGGTCAGTGAAGAAGCGCGAGCCTTCGGCGCCCTGCTGCTGCATAAACCGATGAAACCCGCCGGGCTACGTGCCATGATGAACACACTGCTGAACCAGCAACGCTCATAACCCGGCGCTTGAGGACAGACCGGGGCCTCCGGCGGTGCCGCAGGCAAGGTCGGCGCCTACAAAAGAATAGGCGGGATAGTCGTCTTAAAGTGCGCTCAGGATAAATCTACCGCGCGCCTTGCTTACTGGGTGTAACATTAACTGATCGGAACAGTCCAACTCTCGAAACATTTCTGTTTCTCGGTGCCAGGGATTCACCTCAAACTGCTAAACGCGCAGGGTGACGGGCAAGAAACCGCAACAATGGAGTAATATTAGAACATGCTACGTTATCCACCACGGCTATTTGCTTGCTGCTCTCTGGTGCTCGCCGTTTTCCTCACCGGCTGCAGCGCCGAATTTGATCCTTGGCATCAGGACAGCACCACCGGGCGCTGGTTTAGTGAAAGCCAGCTCGCTCTGGGCCAGCAGGTCTATGCAACGCACTGCGCCAGCTGTCATGGCCCCAAGGCCGAGGCGACACCGCAATGGACCAAAACAGATGCACAGGGCCTCTACCCGCCACCACCGCTCAATGGCACCGCGCACGCCTGGCACCACTCATTTCAGGCGCTTAAACAGGTGATTGAAGAGGGGTCGCGAGGGCGTATGCCGGCCTGGAAGGGCAAATTAACGGATCAGGAAATTGAAGCGGTTATCGCCTGGTTTCAGAGCTTGTGGCCCGATGAAGGTTACGAAATCTGGCAACGGCAGCATAAGAAGTAACCCCTATGAAACAACCGTCTGCCAAACCGATCCAACCGGGCTTTATCTTCACGCGCCGCCTGATGCTGAGCGCTGGAAGTCTGACGGATGAAGCGCCGCAGCAGGCGCTGTCTACACTGCCGGGCATGGTGGGGGTACGCCTCGGGGCAGATAAGGTTCAGCTGCGCTACGATGCCAGCCAGTTGCATATCAGCCAGGTCATCGACTGTCTCGGCGCGCTGAATATCCAGTACCGGGACGGCCTGTTAGCCCGCATACGACTGCACTGGTACCACTATGTGGACAGCAATGCCGCCGCCAACGCCAACCGTAAAGAAACTCATTGCTGCAACAAACCACCGAAAGGATATTGAGACGCTATGCCACCCGCACGCACGCTCCTGCGCTATCTGGTCCTGAGTCTGGTGGCTGCATCGTTTATGCTCTGGGGCTGGCTGGATCACTTTAGCCTGCCCGTGCAGTGGGACTGGTCCGACCCGGCCAAATTTACCGAACTGGCGCAATCATCCGGCCCTGCCGGTCCGCTTGTTATTATCGCGGCCATGGCTCTGGCGATCGTATTCAGTCCGCTGCCAAGCGCACCGATCGCCATGGCAGCCGGTGCAATCTATGGTCATTGGGATGGTACCCTGTATGTTTTTATCGGTGCGCTGATCGGCTCGTCTACCGCCTTTGGCATCGCCCGCGTGCTGGGGTATGAAGCCGCCAGTGTCTGGCTAACCGAGCGCTTTCCCGACTGGAAACTGGGCAATCAAAACCGGCTGATGGGATTGGTGATGCTCTCGCGGCTGCTGCCATTTGTCTCGTTCGATCTGGTCAGTTACGCCGCCGGCATCACGGCGCTGCACTATGGCCGCTTTCTGCTGGCCACGGCTATTGGTATTTTGCCCGCCAGCTTTCTGTTGGCGCATTTCGGCGCAACCGCTATCGATCAATCGCTGCAGTTTAACGCCGTGATTGTCATCGGCCTGCTGATTGCCGGGCTGATCTGGAAGTACAAGGGATAGCGCAATTTAAAGGCTGCAAGCGACAAGCTAAAGAACTTACAGACAAAAAAACGGCAGGTTTCCACAAGGGAAAGCCTGCCGTTTTCGGGATTAACACTTACTTCTTGTAGTAGGCTTCCAGATCATCCGCGCCGCCGATATGACGACCGTCGATATAGACCTGCGGCACGGTCAGACGACCGGTTACCGCCTTAAGACCGCGATGGGTAACGTCACGCCCCAGCTGGATCTCTTCGTACGCCTGACCCTTTTCGTCCAGCAATGCCTTGGCACGGGCGCAGTGTCCGCAACCGGGACGGGAGAACAGGGTGACCGGCGCTTCTTCCTGTACCTCCGGGTTCAAGTACTTGAGCATGGTGTCGGCATCGGAAACCTCGAAAGGATCACCGGGCAGATCGGGTTCGATAAACATCTTCTCGACAACCCCGTCATTGACCAGCATCGAATAACGCCAGGAGCGCTTGCCGAAACCGATGGCATCTTTATCTACCAGCAAACCCATTCCTGCGCTGAATTCGCCGTTGCCATCGGGCAGAAACTCGATCTGATCTGCCAGCTGAGCGTCTTTCCAGGCATCCATAACAAATGCATCGTTGACCGACAGGCAGTAGACCGCGTCGATCCCCATGCCCTTGAGCTTGGGTGCCAACTCATTGTAGCGCGGCACATGGCTCGAGGAGCAGGTTGGGGTAAACGCGCCAGGCAGTGCAAACAGCACGACCCGCTTGCCTTTAAAAAGCTCGTCGCTGCTGCGATCCAACCACTGGTCGTTGTTCCGGCAGTGGAACGTTACCTGAGGTACGGCTTTTCCTTCACTGTTCTTTAACATCGTCGTTCTCCTTGCGTAGTTAGCCACCGTGGGTAGCAATTAGTCTATCGGTTCTGAACCGTTGCAAAGCAGTGTATGCAAAGTTCTGAAAACAATATATTTAATTGATACAACCAAACCAATAGTTAAAAACTATTAACATGTACACACCCGCTTAATACGGGCATTGACCGGCACAGATTAGCCTGCGCCAGCGTCTGCCGTGAGACAAAAGCGCTGCCATAAGCGTCGGTATGCCGCGTCCATCTCTCGTCCGATGCGTCCCTGATCCATCAACGGGCTGGCCAGCATTCGCTCGCGCATGCCGGCGCGCAGCCGGATCAGCCGGGCCGAATCGGTGCCCAGTTCAGCCGCGATACGCCGGTAATCATCCGCGCTCTCAGCAATGAGTTCCTGCAGTCCGAGCTGCGTCAGCAGGCTGCTGCCCACCCGCGCCGCGTGGCAATCGCCCCGCAGGGTGATCACCGGGACCCCCATCCACAGGGTCTCGCAGGTGGTGGTTGTGCCGTTGTAAGAAAGGGTATCCAGGGCAATGTCCACGTCGTGGTAGAGCGACAGGTGTCCGCCGGCCCCCTCGACGTTGCCGATCAGCTTTAGGCGATCGGCGTCGATGCCCTGGGCCTGGCACTGCCGGATAAAATGCTGGCAATAGTCCGGGTCCGCAAAGCCGGCAGCTTTCAACAGCAATCGGCTTCCCGGCACGGCATCCAGCACCTGTGCCCAGAGTTGCAAGGTGGGCTGCGAGATCTTTTCGCGCACGTTGAACGAGCCGAAGGTGATCGAGCCACGTCGAAGATGCGGCGGTGACTCGAGCGGCGGCGTCACGGCTTCCGGTTGATAACAGAGAAAGCCGTCTGCCAAGCGGACCAGCTCCTGCGCCGATGCGCTGTCGTCCAGCGCCACGGGATCGGCGATCGCATCGCTGATCCGATAGGGTATGGCGGGTAGCGCGAGCGCGCGCGGGTAGCCGAGATAGCTGACCTGAACGGGTGCCGCCTGCGCTGCCAGTACTGGCAGGCGGTTATGGCCGGTATGCCCGGCCAGTTCAACCAGAATATCGACCCGGTCACGGATAATCTGTGCCCGCAGCCCGTTATGACTCACCCCGGCCACATCGATCCACGCATCGGCCAGGGTTCGCAGACGCGAATTGACCTCATCCAGATTGGCGGAATCGGAATAAATGACAACCCGCACCTGCTGACGATCGTGACCACGGAGCAGCGGCTCCAGAAAATAACTTACCGAGTGACGGTGCAGGTCCGGCGATAGATAGGCAACCGTTAAACGGCGCTGCGGATCCCGGTCACCCGACCAGACAAAGGGCTGACAAAATACGTTGCGCTGTATCGCCTCGGCCGCCGAGTGATGAATAGCCAAGATCTGCTCACGGTCTTCAGCAGGACGGTAATTACTCAGGAATGCGTGGTCATCATGGATACGGGTGTCGTCCGGCAGCAGGCGCAACGCCTTGGCAAAATGCGCCTCGGCCTCATCGGTTTCACCAAAGCGGGTCAGCAACCCTCCCAGCGCCCGGTTGGCTCGCCCGTTGCCCGGCGCCCTGGCAAGCAAGGCGCGCAGTCTGAGCAGCGCTTCGCCGGGGCGATCTTTGGCCAGCAACTGACACAGTGGCAGCGTGGCATCCGGATCGGCCGGTGATGTTTCCAGGACTTCACGATAAAGGGCTTCGCCCTCCTCGCTGTGCTTGATGGCGACCAGGAAATCGGCAAAACCCGTTTTAAGCGCCCGGTCATCCGGGGTAGCGAGCAACGCTTGCCGATACAGTGCTACGCCGGACGCATCATCACGTTTACCGCGCAACACCTCGGCCAGGTTGTTGAGGCTGACCCGATCGCCGGGATTGTCGAGCAAATTCTGTCGGTACAGGGCTTCGGCGTCATCAGCGCGCAGACTGTCAAAGTAACACTTGGCTAAGTTATTGGTCAGGGTGCTGTCCCGCGGCTGCTGTAGCAGCGCCTGCCGGAAACAGTCGGCCGCCAACGCGATCTCGCCGTAACGATAGCAAAACGAGCCGATCTCGTTGTACACCGCCACCGGCAGCGTCTGCTTCAGCGCACGACGGTAACCCGCCAGCGCCACCTCCGGTTGAGCGCGTTTCAGTTCGATACGCGCCACTTCGCAGGCATAATGCGCGTTCGACGGCGCGATGGCACTGGCTCTGGTCATCCAGCGCGCCGCGTCATCAAACTGCTGTTTCTGAAAGGCGATCACGCCCAGCAGGTGCAGAATCTCGGGGTGGGATGGATATTTGCGCTGTAATTTAACACACAGCACCCGAGCCTGATCGCTGTTGCCGGACTGGATCAGTGCCACCGCCTGCTGCAGCTTCTGCTGATCCGCCGATTTAAGCGGGTGCTTCTTGGCGGTAACGCCGCTTTTTTTGCGCGTGGAGGCCATCGCTAACACTCATCCTTTTGCTGGTTTCATCCCTGTATTGCACCGAGGCATGCGCCTTGGCAGCCCGGCCACTGCCGTCACCGGTCCCAGAATCGCTCAGCACAATAAAAGGGCAGGGCCGCTCCCGATCAGAACGGCTCGATACAGGCCTCATCATAGCGATCCGACCGGGCAAACAACACCGCCCCCGATGCATTTTTTGACATCGATACCGCTGTTAGGCAGCCAGTCCGGCCAACAATCCGATCAGCGCGCCAAACACGCCCCCCCAGACCACCAGCCAGCCGAGATGCTGACGGATCATCTGCTGGATAATCTCCTTGACCAGCTGTGGCGTTAATTCATCCAAGCGTTGCTGAACGATGGATTCAACTTTCGCGCCCATCTCCGCCATCACCGCCGGCTGCTCCAGCTCATCGCGCAGCAGCGTCACGAAGCGCTCATCGCGGGTCATCGCTTCGATAGAGGATTTCATGCGCTCGACAAACGGTTCTTTCAGCGGCAGCAACACCTCAACCCCGCCCACCATCGCCAGCATGCCGCCGAACGAGGATTTTTCAATCACATCAACCAGTGAATCAAAGGTCGGGCTAAAATCGAGTTGATCGATCACGGGCGCCAGATGCAGGTCGGGCTGACGGCCGTTCTCCGCTTTCAAAAACCGCTCTATATTAGCTTCGGTAAAAAACTGTTCCATCATGAGCGTACGGATGCCCGCCTTGAAGTCTTCAAACCGGGCCGGGATCACGCCGGAACCGTAAAGTCCGGGTACCTTTTCAAACAGCATATGCACCGCCAACCAGTTGGTCACCGCCCCCGACACGGCAAACAAGCCGACACTCCACAGCAGCGGCTGGTCCAGAACCCACCCGCAGACAGCTGCCAACAGGGCAAGCAGATTGGTTATTAATGATTTATTCAAGCCAAAAATCTCCACAACAGTCATGATCGAATCTCACGGGCAGGCGGCAACCGGGGCCGCCCTGCAGCCGAGCCGCAACAATACGAACTATGCAGAGAAAAACAAGACAGGAAGGGGCGTTATTGACCTATAAAAGCGCCAGACGCTGGTAAAGGTTGCGTAACATGCCCGCGGTAGCCCCCCAGATAAAATAGCCCTGATAAGGCATCGCCCAGAAAAACCGTTCGCGCCCTTCAAAGTGACGGCTATGACGCTGGTGATTGTCGGGATCCAGCAGGTAATGCAGGGGGACCTCAAACACCTCGGCGACCTCAAACGGATCGGGCGTAACGGTAAAAGGCGGTTCGATCAACCCCACCACCGGCGTGACGACAAAACCGGTACGGGTAATATAATCGTCCAGCTGGCCGACCAGTTGAATCGATTCCGGGGGTACCCCAACCTCTTCATGGGTCTCACGCAGCGCTGTCTGCTGCGGCCCCTTATCTTCTTTCTCGGTGCGGCCGCCCGGGAAGCTGATCTGTCCGGGATGATGATGCAGATGATCGGTGCGCTGGGTAAACAGTACCGTTAACCCCTCGGGACGATCCACCAGCAGCACCAGCACCGCCGCCGGACGCAGCCGACCGTCGCCACGATGCAGAGGCGCCATATCGGGGTTAAGGCTGTGATCACCGGGAAAGCCGGCAAATCCCTCGGCCAGATCGTTAAAGCGGCGCGGCGGTTCACCTTGACGTGAAAACTGCTCAAGCAGCCAGTCACGATTCATACAGCGCTACCACCATGGCGCATAGACGGGCTGTCTGGCCGTGTTTTTATTATCGGCATTTTTATTATTAGCGTTTTTATTATCGGCATGCGTTCAGTATAGCCTTTAGCGTGCTGGCAAGACCACTCAGCAGCCTTTAGCGTGCCTGCAAGACCACTCAGAAGCCTTTAGCGTGCCGGCAAGACCACTCAGAAGCCTTTAGCGTATCGGCAAGACC
>JBFGYY010000137.1:0-7079 GCA_041587095.1 Motiliproteus sp.
ATGCATACACCCTGCAGGACTGACGATCGTGCCTCTGTCAGAGCAATAACCGTCCGGCCGCCGTGTCAGAGCAATTTATATCCGCTACTGGTATTCATCAAAAACTTCGTTATTATATGGCTATCTAAATAGTACTGATTCGCCAGATAAATCAGGTTGTTACCCTACAGGGATCGACTGACAACCCGTCAATTCAAACTCAGGCTTCGCTGACAGCCATGAATTGACAATGATCATAATAATTATACGGGGAGCGGTTGTTGTGAACTATTATTCGGACCTTAGCGGACCCTCCTATCGTCCGGCAAATCTACTCGGATTACTGATGTGCGTAGGCGCAACGGCATTCGCAGTTATTTACCTGCAAGGCACCCTCGGCCTTGAACCCTGCCCGCTATGCACCGCCACACGCTTGTTACTGCTGATACAGGCGGCCCTGTTTCTGCTGGCATTTTTACATAATCCGCGCCAGCTAGGACAACGGCTGTATGCTTTGCTCGGTCTGCTCACCCTGGCCTCGGGTGCGGCGGTCAGTATTCGTCATATCTGGCTGCAAAGCCTGCCCGCCGACAAGGTCCCGGAATGCGGCCCGGGACTGGAGTACATCCTGCAATCATTCCCCCTCAAAGAAGCCGTCCGCCTGATCTTTCAGGGCTCAGGAGAGTGCGCCGAGGTGCAATGGCAGCTGCTCGGTTTCACGATCCCGCAACAGACGCTGATCTTATTTGGCCTGTTACTTCTGATCGTCTGCCGTCAGCTGTTTCGCAAAAGCAACCGCCGTTATTTTTCCTGACAAACAGTGCTACGTACCGGCACACACAGGCACTCATACATTGGCGTACTCGTCTGCCCCCAGCGATGCACCTACAACCTTGCACTCTCCATTCACATCGCACTGATCTGACCAGTTCAACGCGGTCATTTATTACCAGCAGGGCAATCATCAACAGGTCTGGCATGCGCCACTTTGTGAAACCTTTGTAGCGACTGAGAAATCTATCTACAGAAAAACATCTAAACAGGCTAAAATAGCTGCTTTTTATCCTTATTGGTCAGACCGTCGCTCACGGGGATTCACGATGAACAGCACGCCTTCACTGCAACAACTGGAACAGCACGACGAGTTTATGCACCGGCATATCGGGCCCGACCCACAGGAGTCCGCCAGCATGCTGGACAGTCTGGGACTGGCGTCGCTGGATGAGATGGTCCGCACGACCCTGCCGGAGGCGATTCAGCTGGATGCCCCGCTCGCGCTGCCAGAAGCCCGCACCGAAGCCGAGCTGCTTCAGCGTCTGCAGCAGTTCGCAGCCAAAAACACGATTAACCGTTCGTTTATCGGCTGCGGTTACTACGGGACTCTCACGCCAAACGTGATTCTGCGTAACGTTATGGAAAACCCCGGCTGGTATACCGCTTACACCCCCTATCAGCCTGAAATTGCCCAGGGACGACTGGAAGCCCTGTTAAATTTTCAGCAAATGGTTGTCGACCTGACCGGTATGGATATGGCCAACGCGTCGTTGCTTGACGAAGCCACCGCCGCTGCCGAAGCCATGACGCTGTGCAAACGGGCCAACCGCAAAAAAAGCAACCTGTTTTTTGTTGCTGATGATGTCCATCCACAAACGCTGGATGTTATTCGTACCCGCGCCGAGTATTTCGGCTTTGACGTTGTCAGCGGAAACCCGCTGACTGACCTTGACCAGCACGACCTGTTTGGCGCCCTGTTACAGTATCCGGGTACCTACGGCGATATCCACGATATTGAGCCGCTGATTGAAAAAATTCATGCTCAAAAGGCACTGGTAGCCGTCGCTACCGATCTGCTGAGCCTGGTTCAACTGAAGACACCCGGCGAAATGGGTGCTGATGTCGTGCTCGGCAATGCGCAACGCTTCGGCGTGCCGATGGGCTTTGGCGGCCCGCATGCTGCATTTTTCGCCACCCGGGAGCAGCATAAGCGCTCAGCACCGGGGCGCATCATCGGCGTGTCAATCGACACTCGTGGCAACCAGGCCTTACGCATGGCGATGCAGACCCGCGAGCAACATATTCGCCGCGAGAAAGCGACGTCCAATATCTGTACCGCACAGGCATTGCTGGCCAATATGGCGGCCTTTTATGCGATCTATCACGGCCCACAGGGGTTGAAGCGAATCGCCGATCGCGTTCAGCGACAGACGACGATCCTCGCTCATGCGTTGCAAGAAGCGGGCTTACGGCGCTGCAATACCCACTTCTTTGATACCCTCACTTTCGATGTCGGCACTCAACAGGCGACGCTGCTGAAACAGAGCAGCGAGCAGGGGCTCAATCTACGCCAGATAGGCGACAGCCGGGTCGGCATCAGCCTCGATGAAACCACGACCCGTGCAGATCTGCAGGCGTTATACCAGCTTCTGAGCGGCGACCCTGCGGCAACCCTGGATATCGATTCACTTGACGCATCCGTCGACCCGCACAGTGCTATTCCGGCGTCACTGATGCGCAGCAGCAGTTACCTGACTCATCCTGTTTTCAACAGCCATCACTCGGAAACCGAGATGCTGCGCTACCTGAAAAAACTCGAAAACAAGGATTTCTCCCTGACCCACGGCATGATCCCGCTGGGGTCGTGCACCATGAAGCTGAACGCTACCGTGCAGATGATACCGGTCACCTGGCCGGCCTTCGCACAGATCCACCCCTTCGCCCCCCGCGACCAGGTGCAGGGCTACGCCGAGCTGATCGACGAGCTGGAAGCCTGGCTGGCAGAGATCACCGGTTACGATGCAATCTCTATGCAGCCCAACTCGGGGGCTCAGGGTGAATATGCCGGCTTACTGGCGATCCGTAAATATCAGGAAAGCCTTGGCGAAAGCGGCCGCAATATCTGCCTGATTCCCAGCTCCGCTCACGGCACCAACCCGGCTTCGGCGGCTATGGCCGCGCTGAAAGTGATCGTGGTGGAGTGTGACGATAACGGCAATGTCGATATCGATGACCTGCGCACCAAAGCAGAAAAGCACCGTGAAGCGCTGTCCTGCCTGATGATCACGTACCCCTCAACGCATGGCGTTTACGAACAGGGCATTGGTGAAATTTGCCAGATCATTCACGACAATGGCGGCCAGGTGTATATGGACGGTGCCAACATGAACGCCCAGGTTGGCCTGTGTAAACCGGGACTGATCGGCTCCGATGTATCACACCTGAACTTGCATAAAACATTTGCGATCCCTCACGGCGGCGGCGGGCCGGGCATGGGCCCGATCGGTGTCAAGAGCCACCTAGCCCCCTTCCTGCCCAACCATTGCGTGCGGCCCCTGGCGGCAGCCTCTGACGCCATCCAGGTCGGCGCAGTCTCGGCCACGCCGTTTGGCAGCGCATCGATCCTGCCGATCTCCTGGGCGTATATTGCCGGACTGGGACGCGAAGGGGTACGCCGAGCCACGCAGGTTGCGATTCTTAACGCCAACTACCTGACCCAGCAGCTGTCCGAACACTATTCGGTACTGTATCGCGGCAGCAACGCGCGGGTCGCCCACGAATGCATCATCGATATTCGTCCGATCAAAGAAGCCTGCGGTATCAGCGAAGAAGATATCGCCAAACGCTTAATGGACTATGGTTTCCACGCCCCAACCATGTCGTTCCCGGTTGCCGGCACCCTGATGATCGAACCGACTGAATCGGAGTCCAAGGCTGAACTGGACCGCTTTATCGAGGCAATGGTCAGTATCAGAGGCGAAATAGAGCGTGTTGCCAGCGGCGCATTGCCCGCAGACAACAACCCGCTGAAAAACGCCCCGCATACCCAGGCCGATATCACCGAAGGGGACTGGTCGCGCCCCTATAGCCGTGAAGAAGCTGTTTTCCCTGTGCCTTCGCTTAAGGATGGTAAGTTCTGGCCAACAGTCAACCGTATCGACAATGTCTACGGTGACCGAAACCTCAACTGCACCTGTCCGACGATCGACAGCTACCGCTAACCGGTCATCAATAACTGACCCATCGTCTTATCCGCAGCAACCCCCGTGCGGATAAGACGTCCCTCCGAACAGTTTTTTCCGCGCCTGACTCCCCCTCCTGCAGTGACCGTCTACACTGGTGGTGTATCCCGACATCATTAGGAGTATGTTTTATGCCTGTTCGTTTTCTAACAGTGTTATTTGTCACCTTGCTGCCCTGCACCACCGCAATGGCGGGCTGGGGCGACCTGCTGAAAAAAATTGAGGAGCAAGCCCCGGCACTGATGAACTCAGAAGAGACAGAACCAACCGCTACGACCAATTCAGGCACAACCAGCTCAGGTATCTCCAACTTAAGCACTGAAACGCTCGCCAAGGGCCTGAAAGAGGCGCTTGCCGTGGGCACGGAACGGGCTATCGCCCAGGCCAGCCAACTCGACGGCTTTCTGGGCAACCCTGCTATCCGCATCCCTTTACCGGCTCCTCTGGCCTCTGCTGAAACTCTGCTGCGCCGTTACGGGCTTGGTGATCTGGTGGATCAATTCGCAACCAGTATGAACCGGGCGGCAGAAACCGCCGCGCCACAGGCCAGCCGTTATTTCGGCGAGGCCCTGCAATCGATGACTATCGACGAGGCCCGTACGATCTATCAGGGAGGCGACGACTCAGCGACGCGCTATTTTCAGAATAAAACCAGCGCACAGCTTACCGGGGCTTTAGGCCCGTCCATCGATCAAGCCATCGAAGAAGCCGGGGTCACCCGCTATTACCAGCAGTTAATGGGCGCCGTAAAAAAGTACCCGGTATTGGGTAACATGAATGCGGACTTATCGCAGCACGTGACCCAGGGCGCGGTTGACGGCCTGTTTGTGATGCTGGCAGAAGAGGAGAAAAAAATTCGTGCAGAGCCTCTGGCCCGCACCACGGACCTGTTGAAGAGTGTTTTTGGAGGCTCTCAATAGTCATACCGTCTATTTAGCGCTACTATCCATCTCAACCTGAATTAACAAAAATCCATATTATTTCAAAGGATTAACGATGGAAGAACTAGAACCGATGAAGCAGCTGGAAGCGCTGGCAAAATACCAGGATGTGGCCATCGAATACGCCACCCTGTACGGCAGCCAGCTTATTTTTGCCATCATCACCTTGATCATCGGCCTTTGGGTCATCAACCGCGTTGCACGGGGCTTCTACCGCGGGCTCAAGGCGGCCAAAGTGGAAGAAACTCTCTCCCTATTTCTGGAGAAACTTGCCGGCACCGTACTCAAGGTTCTGCTGCTACTCAGCGTTGCATCGATGGTGGGTATCGAAACCACCTCGTTCATCGCCATCTTTGGTGCGGCGGGTCTTGCCGTTGGTCTGGCCCTGCAAGGCAGCCTGGCAAACTTCGCCGGCGGAGTACTGATCCTGTTATTCAAGCCGTTTAAAGTCGGTGACTTTATAGAGGCACAGGGGTTTGGTGGTACGGTTAAAGAGATACAGATATTCAACACACTGCTCTATACCGGCGACCGTAAGACCATCATTATCCCCAATGGCAACCTATCCAACGGATCGATTACCAACTACTCGCTCAGCCCGATCCGGCGTGTCGATATGGTCTTTGGCGTCGGCTACGCTGATGACCTGCTCAAGGCAAAATCAGTTCTGCAACGCCTGCTCGACGAAGATGAACGAATACTGAAAGACCCTACCGGGTTGGTCGCCGTATCAGCGCTGGCCGATAGCTCAGTCAATTTCACGGTTCGCGCCTGGGTTAACGCTCCCGATTACTGGTCCGTTTTTTTCGACATGCATGAAAAGGTCAAACTCACCTTTGATCAGGAAGGGATCTCGATCCCCTTCCCGCAGCAGGATGTGCACCTGCACCAAGTTACAGCTGCCAACGCTTAAATCGTTATCTCCAGCCACAAAAACGCCGCCCATCGGGCGGCGTTTTATTAGTGGTGCTATTTATTAGTGGTGCTATGCGAAACGATACAGCTAAACGTCAGCTAGTCTGCTATGCCCGTTGCTCAAAACAGTAATTGGTCGCGGCGACAAAACCTTCCAGGCTGCCGCAGTCGAATCGACGCCCTTTAAATCGGTAACCAATGACACGACCTTCTTGCGCCTGCTTCAGCAACGCATCGGTAATCTGTATCTCCCCACCTTTGCCCGGCTCAGTCGCGCGGATCAGATCAAAAATATCCGGGGTCAGAATATAGCGACCGATAATTGCCAGATTGCTCGGGGCATCAGCGGCCGCGGGTTTTTCCACCATGTTGCTGAGCCGGTACACACCGTCTTCCAGCAACTCTCCGGCAATGACGCCATATTTATGCACCTGATCCATCGGTACTTCTTCGATGGCGACTATGCTGCACTGATAACGGCTGTACAACGCCACCATCTGCTGCAATACGCTATCTCCGTCTGGGTTCATACAGAGATCATCGGGTAACACGACAGCAAAGGGCCGGTCGAGGGCAACCGGCTCACCACAACCAAATGCATGACCAAGTCCGCGGGCTTCATTCTGACGGATGGAGCTGAACGAGCAACGCTCAATCAGCTGGTTGAGGTCTGACAACAAGGCCTCTTTACCCGAACCGGCGATCGACGCCTCCAGTTCAGGTGCCCGGTCAAAGTGATTCTCAATCGCCTGTTTGTTACGGCCGTTAATAAAGCACATCTTGCCAATGCCCGCCGCCGCCGCTTCTTCAACGCCATATTGGATCAACGGCTTATCCACCACCGGCAACATCTCCTTCGGTACCGCCTTGGTGGCGGGAAGAAAACGCGTGCCGAAACCGGCAACAGGAAATACACAGGTTTGAATCAGTTGTTCTGACATGACTATTCTCTGTTTTATTAGCAAGAAAATTCGATCGCCGCCGGCAATCCCGTGGCCTACAGGCTATCGTCCTGGCAATGGTCGCTGGAGCGTCCCACACCAAAATAGCGAAACCCTAACTGTTGCATATAACAGGGGTCATACATATTGCGCCCGTCGAAAATGACCGGTTCCTTAAGCAGCCTCATCATGCGGGTAAAATCGGGGCTCCAGAACTCCTTCCATTCCGTGGTAATTAACAGCGCCTCAGCCCCCTCCAACGCCTGATAGGCCGAATCACACAACAG
>JBFGYY010000138.1:0-7077 GCA_041587095.1 Motiliproteus sp.
ACGGTCTATTAATCGTCGAGACTGTCCGGGCTTGTATCGCTGCGGCGCTTTAGCGGTGCCATACCGTCATCGGAGACCAGGCCGCTAGGCGGCGCCGGCTTTCTGCGTTTGCCGATGTTTTTGCGATCACGATCACGCAGCTTTGGCTTTTTCTCGGTTTCCAGTTCGCTGTTTTTGCGTTTGTCGACCTGCTTTGCTCTCTGTCCGACCGATTTTCCGGAGGCTTTGGTTTTCTTGGGACCGTTGTATTTGCCTTTTAACGAGTCGATGACACGCCGCTCGAAACGGAACTTCAGATAACGCTCTATGCCGATCGCCAGATTCCATTCAGACGCTTGCACAAGAGAGACCGCAACACCGGTTTCGCCGGCGCGTCCGGTGCGACCCACACGGTGGATATAATCATCGCCGCTACGGGCCATATCGAAGTTGATAACCAGATCGATACCCTTGACGTCGATACCACGGGCCGCAACGTCGCTGGCGATCAGGACGTTGATCTGTTTACGTCGCAGCAGGTCCATGACGCGGTTGCGTTCATCCTGGGTCAGATCACCATGGATGATAGCGGCGCGCAGGTTGTGGTAGTTCATCAGGCCGCCGAGGCGGTTGACCTGGGCCTTGGTGTTGCAGAAAACCAAGGCTTGCGAGTAGCTCTCGTTGGAAAGCAGCCAGGTCAGCAGTCGCTCTTTGTGCGGCGTGTCGTCGGCCAGCAGCAGCTGCTGAGAGATGGAATCCGGCGGAGTGACATGGCCCATGGAGACCATCAGGGGGCTGTTGAGCAGGCGTTTGCTGACGCCGGCGATTCCGCGGTGGTTGAGCGTCGCTGAAAGAAGCAGTGTCTGGCGTTTCTTAGGCGCACGATCGACAATGTTTTGTACTTCTTCGCCCAGCCCCATATCCAGCATGCGGTCCGCTTCATCAAGCACCAGGGTGCGAAGATCCTTGAGATCAGCACTGCCTTTTTCCAGGTGCTCGAGGAAGCGACCGGGTGTCGCGATGATCAGTTCGGGATTCTTGCGTATCAATGCACGCTGAAACTTGAACGCTTCTCCACCGGTTATCAGGCAGGCTTTCAATCCCGAAAATTTCGAGAACAGGGTGAACTGCTTGTAGACCTGGCGGGCCAGTTCACGGGTCGGCAGTAAAATCAGCGCCAGCGTGCCGGTGTTCTTTGTCGGTTCGGTCAACAAACGCTGCAGGGTCGGCAACAGATAAGCGGCGGTTTTACCGCTGCCGGTCTCGGCGCTGACCCACAGGTCGCGTTTTTGTAGTGCCAGTGGAATTGCTTGTTGCTGAACCTCGGTCGGTTCGGTCAGTCCTAGCAGGCTCAGTGCCTTAGTCAGGCGTTCATCGAGTTGCAGTTGGGAAAAATCGGGCTGAGCATTCAAGCCTGCTACCTCATTGTGTGGATCTGATGGGTTTGTAATTCGGGGTTCATGGTGAGGTGATCGAATGTCACCAGCCCCTGGAATTGTCGGCTACAGCCGGGGCGGCATACCATACCACAACAGGGGGCGTACTGCCCGTTTTATCGTGTACGAGCGGATGAATCCGGTCCTGTTCAATCCTGGCGCGTTGCAGGCATTCAGGCAAACGGCAGAGATTCCGTTGCGCGGCTTTTGGGTTTAAACTGCGTGTCGTTTTGCAGGGCGACACGCGATGTCTTGCTGCAGGTGTTCTCACTGTTAGCGGTAAAGATTGCGCCTTCGTCTATGCTTCAAATAACCCGAAACCAAGAGAACTTCGATGTCAGAATTTAATAATGTAACGGTCGTGAAAAAAGCCAATGTTTATTTTGACGGTGCGGTGACCAGCCGGGTTGTTCGTTTTGCCGATGGTAGCCGCAAGACGCTGGGCATTATGATGCCGGGTGAGTATGAATTTGGCACCGAAGAAAAAGAGATCATGGAAATACTGGCCGGCGATCTGGAAATATTGCTGCCGGGAGAGACTCGGTGGCAAGCGGTTGTGGGCGGTGAGTCGTTTGAAGTTCCGGCGAATGCTAAATTTGGTATTCGCATCAAAACCATTACCGATTACTGCTGCTCATATATTGCCGGCTAATCTGAGGCATTGAAAACGGCTGACGATCACGCCGCTGTCTTGTCGGGCTATGACGCGGTTTTAAGCGGTGTGATCGATCTCGGTCCGGCTGCATAAGGGGATAACGGGTGGCTAAAACTCTGTGTAAATACAAAGGTAAAGAGATTACCAAGGAGTGGGACCGGCTGGTTAAGGCGGTAGCCGACCCCCGCTATTTATGCAGTAAGTGTGCCCGTGCGGCCCATTTCAAAACTTACCTGTGTAAACCGGAAAAACTCTGAGGGCCTGATTTCGAACCCTTGCTATAAGAGCCAGCGGATCTGGGCGCTGATCAGATTGACATTACGTGAATATTCTCCCAATAAGCGGTGCGGCAGCGCTGGATTGGCCAGAGAATCGGCAGACGATTGCTGTTTCATGACATGGGCAAAACTGGCATCGATCTGCAGGCTTTCATCGACACGGTAGCTAAATCCGCTACTGACGGCATTGCTCTCTTGTCCCGGAACGACAGCGGCCCCGCGGGCGCCGTCTTTGACCGGTGATGATTCACTGCTTGCCCCGACTCTCAGCGTCCAGTTGTCGTTAAGCCGGTAGTCAGCCCCAAGCGCCAGGCGCAAGGTGTTCTGCCAATCAAAACTGGTGACTTGGTCGGGTTGTCCATTGTCAAACTCAACCCGTAGCTCTTTAAGCGTACTCCATTCGCTCCAGATTGCCCCCGCCATAAGCGATAAAGCCCCCTGTTGGTGATGTATGCCCAGTGACAGCGTTGCAGGCACGGTGGCATTGATATGGGAGTTGGCCGTGGAAAATAAGCCCGATGCGTTTAATAGTTGTGCTTCTGCGGGTATTTCAAAACGAGTTTTACCCTTAAGTTCAAATCGGTGTTGCGAGCGGTAGGCCAGGCCGATACGTGCTGACGGGGTGAGCTTGTAGAGCAGGCCAAGATTCCAGCCGCTGCTCCAGCCATCGACGTCGACTTCGCCAACCCCATCACTTTGCTCCGGGAATAGCCCTAGACCCGCGCAGGTACTCGCCGCTTGAAAGCCGTAGCAGAGGGAACCGAAGTCGATACCGTGGGCAAGCTGAGCATCGGCATACTGGGCGCTGAGCCCACCGCCAATGGAGAGTGCATCGCTGAACTTGAAGGCAAGCGCGGGGTTGATGTTGATGGTACGAATACTGGCGCGTAATGAATGGTAACGTCCGACCCAGTCAGGCTCATATTCGGTTGAGGAGCCATAAGGCGCGTTGATGCCCAGGCCGAATGTCAGTTCGTTCGATTGCGGTATCACGATAAACAGGGCCGGTATCTGACTGTTTGTCCGGGTGTTGCTGTCACTACCGCTCAAGGGGGTACCGCTCGGAGCCTGTGTTGAGCCTGTATTGGTAAATTGACGATCTGTACGCGCCAGCGTCCCAACCAGGAGCACCTCTGTCTGAGTCAGTTGCGTCATTGCCGCAGGGTTGTAGTAGACACTGCTGGCATCGGCTCCCTGAGTGGCGGCGCCGGCAAAGCCGTTACCCATGGCCAGGGCGGAATGGGTATTGATGGCGAAACCGGCAGCGCCTGAGTGGCCGGCGAAGCCTGTACTGATCAATACCGTCAGGGTTGAAACCAGTCTCGCGTGCCGATGGGTGGGTGTGTTTTTGCTAGTTGTTTGCTGGTCAATTGGGTCATTGGCTCGGTACAACATGGGCATAATTGGCCTCGAATATCCGTTCGTTGACTGTACCGGCAAGCTAAAGCGTTTTAGGCGTCCTGAAATGCGACCTGTGCGGGTTTTAGTGTGCATGCGGCGAGTAACCGTTGCTTTTTGGCACCATGAATCGGTAGCAGACAAAGGCTAATAGGCCGCTGCCACAGATGACAACGGCCATCGCGCGAGGGGTGTCGTCATGCAGCAAACCAACCAGTGCACCGGCAATAGCGCCGAAAAAGAAACGCAGTGAGCCCAGTAATGCGGCAGCTGCCCCCGCTTGCTTGCTGAAAGGAGAAACTACAGCGGCGGTGGTGTTTGCCCCCAGTAAGCCCAGTGAGCCGACGTAGAGGACGGCGGGCATCACAATGCCGGCGAGGCCGCCGAAGCCACTCAAGGCGCTGCTAAGCAGCAGGATGCCGGCAATTAACGGCAACCAGCTGCCAACTCGGATCATTTTGTTCAGGCCGACTTGGCGAATAATGCGGCTGTTAATTCCGTTCAGCAGGATCATCAGCAGGATATTGCTGCCGAAGAGCAGGCCGTAGTGGGAAGGTGATACGCCGAAGTAGTCGATATACACGTAGGGTGAGCCGGTAATAAAGGCAAACATGCCGGCAAATGAGAAGCAGGCCAGTAGCAAGTTCCCCATCGCCTCCCGATGGCTTAGTACCGCCGCGTAACTGGTGAACAGGTCGCGCAAGACGAACCGTTGCCCCGGCTCGCGCTGATGTGTTTCCGGCAGAACGCGCCAGCTCAAAATCAGCAGGATAGCCCCGAGGGCGGCCAGAAGGAGAAAAATGGCGCGCCAGCCAAACAGCGTTAGTACCTGGGCGCCGGCCAGAGGAGCCAGCAGTGGGGCCATTGTCATGGTCATAATTACCAGTGACAGCGTTCTGGCCGCCTCTTCACCGCGAAAAAGATCCCGGATTACCGCGCTGATCACCACCGAGGCGGCACCACCGCCCAGCGCCTGCAATACGCGATAAATCAATAGCTCCGTAATCGAATTGGCGTTGGCGCAGAGCAGGCTGGCGATCAGGAACAGACTGAGACCAGCGATAATTACCGGCCGGCGTCCTACCTGGTCGGAAAGCGGTCCGTAAAACAGCTGGCTTAGGGCAAAGCCCAGCATAAACAGCGATAAGCTCTGCTGTACGTGGCTGATATCGCTATTCAGATCCAGCGCGATGGCGGGCAGGCTGGGCAGGTACATGTCGATAGCCAGCGGTGCGGTAGCCGATAACATGCCGAGCAGCAGAATAAAGCGGCGTGAGCCGGTGCTGATGCCTCGCGGTGTATCTGACATCGAACGCTCCGAGGGAAAAAACGCTTAGGATAGCGCCGTTGGTGCCGTTTTGCACTTGTTATAAACCTATTATCTATTTAAAAACAGATCGTTAGGCCTGTGCTAGCGATGTGGCTAGCTATCGATAGGGTCTTGATGGCTGTGGTCGGTGATATCGGCGCCGTGAATGTGCAGATGCGAGTGCAGATGCGGATGACGGTGCAGGGTTGCGTCTTGTAGAGATCCGTTTTGTAGTAACACGGCGCGGGTCGCGAGCTTATCGACAAAATGCGGATCATGAGAGATGAAAACCATCGCCTGGGGCAGTCCTAGCAGCAGTTCGGTCATGCGGCGCTCGGTGGGTTTATCCAGCGCATTGGTAGGCTCGTCCAGTAGCAGCACACGAGGTTCCATCGCCAGGACGGTGGCCAGCGCCACCAGGCGCTTTTCTCCGCCACTGAGTTTATGGGTGATGCGCTGGGCGAATCCGCTCAGGCCCAGCTGATCGAGAACCTTTTCGGCAATGGCGCGCGCCTGAACGGCAGTTTTACCCAGGTTAAGCGGGCCGAAGGCGACATCCTCCAAAACGGTTGGGCAGAACAGTTGATCATCGGGGTCCTGAAACAGCAGCCCGGTCTGTGCCCGCACTGCGCGGAAATCATTGTCGTGTTGTATCGGTCGCCCAAAGGCCGTCAGCGTTCCCTGTGAGAGGCTATTCAGCCCGACCAGCAGATGCAGGAGCGAGCTTTTACCGGCCCCGTTCGCGCCGGCAATCGCCACGCGCTCACCCGGATAGAGCGTGAAATCGACATGCGTCAGTACCGGGTGGCCCGGGTAGGCGAAGTGTGCTCCGCGCAAAGACAGTAAGGGCTGTTGTTCACTCATAAAGATCCTTTACGCAGGGCTATGGGCCCAGGGGTGTGAACCGAGGGCGGTGTTCTGTATGTTGTTATCGGGCCGTTTCGGGCTTTGCCGCTGTTACGGTAACTGTTGTGGCAACCGTTACGGCAACGACTGGTCGCTCGGGTTATCCGTGTCGTTCGGCTATCAGTAATGTACCAGCAGTTGGTCGGTGATTAGCAGCAGGCTCGCGGCGAGTATAAATAGCCGGCCTGCAACCCGGTCTGCGGTCTGCCAGCTGAGTTCGTCGAGCAGGTAAAAACGTCCATGAAAGCCACGGCAGCGCATGGCTGCAACGATGCGCTCGGCGCGCTCCAGGCTCTTTACCAGCAACATTCCCACCAGCCAGCCGACGCTGCGCCAGCTATGCCTGGAGGTGGTAAAAACAAAGCCACGCGCTTTCATCGCCAGCCTCAGTCGGCGGTACTCCTCATAGAGGACGGCGATGTAGCGCACCGTAAACAGAAACAGGTGGACCAGTTTGTCGGGCACTTTGAGATGGGCCAAGGCGTGGCCCAGTGTAACCAGTTCGATGGTGGCGATCAGCGTCAGCAGGATAAGCACCACCGTGTGAGCTTTCAGGATGATATGCAGCACATGCCACCCGCCTTGCTGGCTTGCTATAAGCGGGCCGAGTTCGAACCAGGTCTCACCGGGAGTAGTAAAGGGTAAAGACAACAGAACCAGCAGCATAAACCCTTCCAGCAGCAGCAGGCGTTTGAGCAGGGTGCGCCAGTCGAGTCGGGCCAGGAAGGTTAACAGGATGGCCCCCAGCAAAGCCACCAACAGGGCGGGCGTGCTGCCAAGGGAAAGGGTTGTCAGCGCCAGGCCAAGTGCGGTGACGATTCGCAAGCGCGGATCGAGGCGGTGGATGCGCGAGTCGCTGTCTGTTGCGATCAGGCCGAGGGGAAGGCTCACGTATTCTTCACGTCGCTATGCTGAGAGCTGCTTATATCTCTAGGCTCAAGGCTGCCTGTATCGCCATGCTGATGGCTGTTTGTAATACCGTGCCGAGGGTTGTTTATACCTCCCCGCTGGCTGCTTTTCCACCACAGCGCGACACCGGCGAGGCCGAAGATAAAGCCGATACCGCCGAGAAGGTCATGCAGGCGGATCTTGCGTTCGTAGCGATCCAGCTGTTCG
>JBFGYY010000139.1:0-7057 GCA_041587095.1 Motiliproteus sp.
ACCGTCGGCACATTGGCCAGATCAAAATGACGCAACAGCCCAACTTCGCCGGCAGGCAACGGGGACAGGTCAAGCGGGTTTACCACATCGGTCCGAACCCAGGGCGGCGGCACCATTCGCCGCTGGGATGAGCCGTTCCCCTGTGTCCGGTCGCGCAGGGTATTTTCAAAAAAGTTCGTGGCACTTTCTGCCATACCCAGCACGTTCACGCAGTGATCGGCGTCGATACCCAGTATCTCTTGCGCCAGGCCAAAATACTCTTGCCGGTCCATATCGCCAAAACGGCCACGATAGCCACCGCCATCGCCGATCCGACTACCGGGAGGCAACCGAAAGCGCAGGTTGCGTTTCTGGCACGCTTTAAAAAAGTAAACAAACGCGCCGGTTGCACCGATAAACGCAACGGGCTGACCACTTTGCTCCGCTTCTTCCAGCGCAGAAACCAGCGCACCAATATCGATACCACTGCGCGTGAGCAAAAACTGACTGTTATCGGCGCCAAAACGAACGCGGGTTTCCTCCATCCCCATGGCCATACCCATGGAGGGCGCCATCTGCGGACTCGGCGCGAGTATCAGCACCCGACAGCGCGGCGCGGTGTCGAAATCAGGAAACAGATAGGACGCCGTCATTACCCGATTAGCAAGAAACACCAACTCCCGCCCCAACTCGTCACGAAAAATCTGGCCTCGCTTATTGGCCGTTGTGCCGCTGGTAAGCTGCGCCATAACAGCTTCTTCGGCTGGAAATGACGTCACCAATGAATGCTTAAACGCATCGGTGGGAAACGCTGGAATCTGCTGCCAATGGCTGACCTGAGATGGATTAACCCCGCGTGCATCACAAAACTGCCGGTAGGGCGTATTAGCTGCGTATTGATAGGCAAACAGCTCTTGCGCCAACGCATCAAACTGACTGGCATCGCCATCCGGGCCAGCGGTAATCAATTGACGTATTTTTCCAGCGAGAAGATCCCGATCGACCATTGCCATTCTCCATTTCAAGTACGCAGGGTAGCGCTATTGCGCTGTCCATATTAATGCGTCCAGACGTAAGCCAGGACACTACCGCCGACAAAGGCCACGCCAAGAACGGCATGTTTGACAATCAGCATCTGCTTTTTCACATGCCAGTTACTTTTATTAATGCCGCCATCGCCACGCCGATCAAACAGAAACCGCAATAAACCCGTCAAACAAACCAGTAATAACGATATCCAGCAAAAACTATAAAAGAAGCTGTTTAACTCGGCTAACCAAGGACCGGGAGCCCCCAGCTCAGCGGCTTTTTGCCGTAATACATACAGTGTCACAAAACTACCAAACCACAGACCGGTAAACAGGTCGTGTGAGAAATTATTCAGTAATATCATCCATGGGCGCATAAAAATTCATACCTGTCTTTGTTAACTATTGATCGTTGTTAATTATCAGTCATTCATTGTTGTTCGATGGCACCCGGCGGCATAACCCGATACCGCTGCAACGTCTCCATTTAATAGCCAGAGAGGCGACAACTTCACGTTGGTTTAAAATGGCTGCTCATACGTGCTCTCGACGGGATCACATCAGCAACTACTGTCTGTGCACGCTCTTTTCGATGACAACGCTAACACCCGCATCCTGTTTGCTTAACGAACACAATCGGTGCCCGGTAGCCAGGCACCAGTCTTCGATATCATCCGAGAACCCGGGGTCATCGGCATAGACGATCAGCCGCTCGCACGCCTTCAATTGCTGCACCGACTCCTGCAAGCGAATCAAAGGCAGCGGACAAACCATGCCTCTTGCATCGAGAACGGGCAACTTTTCATTGATGCAATCAGAACGCTGCATACAAGGACCGACCCAGGGCTAAAGACAAAAATGACATAAAACAAAACCATATCCGGCGCAGGCGCATAGTTTATCGTCTTCACTAAAACAGCAGCAACCATTTTACTACTATCCCAATCCCCATCCGCCCCCCATCTGAACCAATGACATACGCCGACTGCCAATAGCCATGCTACGAATTAGCGCTGATCAAGGGTTGCATTGAAGTGCACGCTAGGATACTTTGTTTCCTATACGAAACTTATGGAGAGTTATTTGTAATCATCCCTATGTAAAACCGTGCTGCTAAGCAGGCAAAATCGATAGGGATCGAACCGTCCACCGACGTGAAACGCAGACGGGGTCGAAGAACTTTACGCGACTTTAAAAAAACCAGCGTAAATTATCTTCCGCCCATAAAATAACAACTTTGCCCAATACTCTGGAGCCTTCCATGACTGTAACCGATTCACAACTGGCCAAAACCCCTCTGTATGATCTTCACTTGGAGCTCGGCGGCAAGATGGTCTCTTTCGCTGGCTATGCGATGCCGGTGCAGTACCCCTTAGGCGTTAAGAAAGAACACCTTCATACGCGCGAAAATGCCGGACTGTTTGATGTCTCTCATATGGGCCAGGTTATGCTGCGTGGCGCCAATGCAGCGGCCATGCTGGAAAAGCTGGTACCTGTCGACATCATCGATCTGCCTGTCGGCAAGCAACGCTACGCCCTCTTTACCAACCCTGAAGGCGGCATCATGGATGACCTGATGGTCAGCAATCTTGGTGACGCACTTTTTGTGGTAGTGAACGCCGCCTGTAAAGAGCAGGACATCGCGCATATGCGGGCCAACCTGGGCGAAGGTGTCGAGCTGGAAGTCTTGGAAGATCGCGCCCTTATCGCGCTGCAAGGACCAGCAGCGGCTGCCGCTTTGAGTCGTATAACCCCGGACGCGGACGCGATGGTGTTTATGGACTCTAAGCCCATCAGTATCGATGGCGTCGAATGCCTGATCGGTCGCGCCGGCTATACCGGTGAGGATGGCTTTGAGATATCGATCCCTGGCGAGCATGCCGAACGTATTACCCGCCTTATTCTGCAGCAACCCGAAGTGGCGTGCATCGGATTGGGAGCTCGGGATTCTCTGCGTCTGGAATCGGGGCTGTGCCTGTATGGTCATGACATTGACACCACTACCACCCCGTCTGAAGCCAGCCTGCTGTGGGCCATCAGCAAGAACCGCCGCGCAGACGGCGAGCGTGCCGGAGGCTTCCCCGGCGCCGACATTATCTTGGAACAGATCAAAAACAAATCTGCCGCGCGTAAACGTATCGGTTTGCTTGGACAGGGGCGTGCACCGGTTCGCGAAGGCACCGAACTGACCAATGCAACTGGCGATAAAATCGGCACGGTCACCAGTGGCAGTTTTGGCCCGAGCGCCGAAGCACCCGTTGCCATGGGTTATGTTGACAGCGCCTATGCCGCGCTGGATACCGAAGTCTTTGCCATGGTACGCGGCAAAGCCCTGCCTATGACCGTGACGAAAATGCCCTTCGTTCCTCAGCGTTACCACCGCGGTTAAGCATACCGTTCACGTCGGTTGCATGGCTGAACACCCGCCTTGCAACCAATATAACCAAGCCGTAGCGAAGGGGTTTGCTATGGCCTGCCAACCGGCCACGCCTGATGCTGGCCTCCGGAGGCTTTCGATGGACCACCCGCATACCGAAGCGCAGCTGGTTTACCTGACTCTGCAGGCCGATCAGGGCCACGTCCGACTGAATGAAGACCAGCTGTTTTCATCCCTGGGCCTGCAACACCAAACCGACGATCCGCGCCTGTTGATCGCCCTTGGTGAGATGTCAGCCAGCCCTCGCCCCTTGTCAGCCTGCCGGATCAGTCGCTTAAACCATCTGCTGCTGCTTTGGATCAGCCCCGCCGAGTGGATCGTACTGCCGCTGCCTGCCGGCAAGTCCTTTCAGGACCAGCAGGCTTCGACTTCTTTTCACACAGGACACGACATCGAACAAGCCTTTGAGAATGAGTTTGGCGACGACGTTTTTCTGGAGCCCATTCCGGACGGCACCTACCAGGCTCAATTCACTCCTGCCGGCAGACGCAACGCGCTGCAGGCTGAAAGCGCCCCGCTGGGCACAGGGCATAAACCGTTCATCGCGACGGACATGCCTTACAGTGTCTGTATTCGGCCCTGGATCACCCTGAGCCGGTTTGATTTGTTACTTACCCGTAAAGACCACGAACTATTGCAACGGTGGCTGGCAATTCAGCACTAAGATCCGCAGAAGCAACAGGGTAACGAGACCCGCGTGCGCAATGGCCCGCCACAAACAGCGGTAACCCGAGCGATCACTTGCGTGGCTACTGATCTGATGATCAGCCGTTTACGGCATGGTTGTGACGGATATCGCATTCAGCTGCCTGCATGGATTTGTCCTGCTCGCTCCGCTCGCCACCCAGATGACGCTGTAACTGCTCAGCTCCGCCCACGTAGTGGCCATCCAGCCATATCTGCGGAACTGTAACCGGGGTTTTCGGACCAACAATGGGCTTCACCCTCGCCAGCATTTCGTAAAGGGAGCGCGGCTCTTTAACGACGTCGTGATATTGATAAGGGATTCCGGCGTTGTCCAGCGCTTGTTTAGCGCGAACACAATGAGGGCAACTCAATTTACCGTACAGGTGATTACCACTCACCGGCAGGTTATTGGCCGAAGCCTCGATAACCGCCTGCGTCAGCACGCCCCGGTTTAACGCCTCTCCCTGGCTGACGATCCGCCCATTGACCATCACAATGGGCGCGTGCCAGCCACCTTTAAGCAAGGGCTTCCACCAGTTCGTTAACCAGTCTTGCATCTCAAGCTGCACGCTGATTCCCGCCAACTCCTCTTTGATCGTGTCTTCAATCACATCTTTGGTTAGCGTGCATTCGCCACAGGGAATCTTTACTGAAAAAGGTCCCCAGGACCCGGCCCAACGATAAACGGTAATTGTTACTGGCTTCATTAGAACCTCGTTCAGTCTGATAGTAATCAATAGGCATGCAGCTTCATGCGGCTTCCTGATATCAGAGACAACAAACCGCTAAATGTTACAGATTTCACCGGCAGTATTTAGAATTCATTCCACTCATCAGGCCTTACCCGAACATTATTCCTCCAACCTTGCCGTCAACCTGTGCGTGCCTAACCTATTTCCGCCGAACCTATTTCCGCCGGAACTATCTCCGCAAGTTCGCCCCTCAGTTCTCCTTACTATTCTTACGGATAAGCAATCTACTACTTTGGAACCGTTATGGTCTGGCTGGTTGGAAAACAAACAACTTACCCCCTAGACTGACGGGGTTATATCTCTGCGCTTATAACTAAGTTCGTATGACCATGCCCGTGATTATCTGTCACGCCGAGTTGTCTGCGACTTGCCTACTGGCTGACACTGGTCTCCGGCGGGCTCTCAAAAATAATGAAAAAACGAGGTTAACCGCCGATGTTACGAGCCCTCAATATAGACCCAGGGAAGTGTACCGGTTGCAAGCAATGCGAAATGGCATGTTCCTTTGAGCACGAAGGCAGCTTCAACCCCTCTTTGTCACGCATTAAGGTGTTTGACTTCCACGAGCAGGGCCGATTTGTCCCCTACAGCTGCACCCAATGCAGCGAAGCCTGGTGCCTTCAGGCCTGCCCCGTGGATGCCATCTCTGCCAACGAATCCCTCGGCGCCAAGGTTGTCGACAGCAATGTCTGTGTCGGCTGTAAGGTCTGCACCATCGCCTGTCCCTTCGGCACCATCAACTACAACGCCAATAGCGGCAAAGTCACCAAATGTGACCTCTGTGCAGGCGATCCGCAATGTGCCAAAGCCTGTCCGACAGGCGCTATTACGTATGTAGACGCATCCGCCACCGGCCTCGACAAAATGCGTCAATGGGCTGAAAAATCTACGGCTGCAACACGCTAGAGGGAGTAAATCTGATGTCCTGGACTGGAAAATTTCTACGTGTCGATTTAACCAACGGCACCGTCAAAACCGAAGCACTGAACAAAGAGTGGACGCGAGACTATATTGGCCAGCGCGGCCTGGCCACGCGTTATCTGGTCGAAGAGGTTGATCCGAAAGTCGATCCCCTGGCCCCGGAAAACAAGCTCATCATGGCAACCGGCCCGCTGACCGGCACCATGGCGTCCACCAGTAGTCGTTATTCTGTCATCACCAAAGGCCCGCTGACCGGGGCCATCGCCTGCTCAAATTCGGGGGGTTTCTTCGGCGCGGAACTCAAGTTCGCCGGCTGGGATATGATTATTTTCGAAGGTAAATCCCCTGCGCCGGTCTATCTCTATATCGAAAACGATGATGTCAAACTGCTTCCTGCTGACGATCTATGGGGGCGCTCCGTTTGGGACACCGATGAGGCTCTGCACAACCGTCACCAAGATCCCCAGCTGCGAGTCGCCACCATTGGACGCAGCGCGGAGAATGGCTGTCTATATGCCGGCATCATCAACGACCTGCACCGTGCAGCCGGCCGTTCGGGCGTCGGCAGCGTAATGGCGTCAAAAAATCTGAAAGCGGTTGCCGTGCGAGGCACCCTAGGGGTGTCCAATATCAAAGATCCGAGCCGCTTTATGGCAACAGCCGCCGCTGAAAAGCAGGTCCTGGCCGATAACGCGGTCACCGGCCAGGGGCTACCAACCTACGGCACCCAGGTGCTGATGAATGTCATTAACGAAGTGGGCGCGATGCCGACCCGCAACGCTCGCGACGTCCAGTTCGAAGGCTCTAAAGATATATCCGGCGAAGCGATGCACGTACCGCGCAAGAGCGACGGCCGGGCGAACTTGACAACCAATGCCGCCTGCTTTGGCTGCACCATCGCCTGCGGACGAATTTCCAGCATCGACAAGAAACACTTTTCAGTCGAAAACAAACCCCAATACCATCACAGTTCGGGCGGTCTGGAATACGAGAGCGCCTGGTCTCTGGGTTCCGACTGCGGCGTCGATGACCTGGATGCCGCCACCTACGCCAACTTTATCTGTAACGAAGATGGCTTTGATCCCATCACGTTCGGCGCAACCCTTGCTGCCGCGATGGAGCTGTACGAAGAAGGCGTAATCACCAAAGAGCATACCGGTGGTATTGAACTCAAATTTGGTTCAGCCGAAGCACTGGTGAAGATGGTTGAGTTAACCGCTCGCGGCGAAGGATTCGGGGCTGAACTGGGCCTG
>JBFGYY010000140.1:0-7046 GCA_041587095.1 Motiliproteus sp.
GACGATAATGCCGACTACTGGGGACCGGTTGATCAGTATATCGGCGGCATCGAACACGCCATCCTGCACCTGCTCTATTCGCGCTTTTTCCATAAACTGATGCGCGATATGGGGCTGGTGACTTCCGACGAGCCATTCAAGAGCTTGCTGACCCAGGGTATGGTACTGGCAGAAACCTATTACCGTGACGAGGACAGCGGCGCCAAGCAGTGGTTTTCCCCGCAGGATGTTGATGTTAAGCGCGATGATAAAGGTCGCGTCACACAGGCAACGCTGATCAGCGACGGACAACCGGTGACCCCCTCCGGTATCACCAAGATGTCCAAGTCGAAAAACAATGGCATCGATCCGCAGGTCATGATCGACCGCTATGGTGCCGATACCGTGCGGTTGTTTATGATGTTTGCCGCCCCGCCGGAACAATCTCTCGAATGGTCCGACAGCGGCGTTGAAGGCGCCCACCGTTACCTGAAGCGTTTGTGGAAACTGGTCTTCGACCATGTCAGTGCCGGGCCTGTCGTGTCTCTGGATGCGTCCGGGCTGGATAACAAACAGAAAGATGTTCGACGCAAAACCCACGAGACTATCTCCAAAGTCACCGATGATATCGAGCGTCGCCACACGTTTAACACGGCTATCGCGGCCGTTATGGAGCTGTGCAACACCCTGAGCCGCTCTATCGACAACAGCGAACAAGGCCGCGCCGTGATGCAGGAAGGCCTGGAAGCTGCCGTGGTACTGCTTTCGCCGATCGTTCCGCACATTACGCGCCAGCTATGGCTCGCTCTGGGGCACGACAGCAATCTTCTCACCGAAAGCTGGCCCAAGGTTGACGACGCGGCGCTGACGCGCAACAGCATCGAGATGGTGGTGCAGGTGAACGGCAAGCTGCGCGGCAAGATCGAAATGGCAGCGGATGCAGATCGCGACCTGATCCAGCATGCAGCACTGGCGGATGAAAATGTCGTGCGTTTCACGCAGGATAAAGTGATCCGCAAAGTGGTCGTTGTGCCCAATAAACTGGTCAATATCGTCGTATCGGACAAGTGACCCGGCGAGCCTTAACAGCCTGCGCGATAATCGCTCGACAGCGATTTGTTGCGTTCGGCGTGCTACTAAGCACGCTGCTTGTGACAAGCTGCGGTTTCCAGTTGCGTGAAGAGCAGCAACTGGATGACCGGCTGCGCACCCTGTATCTGGCGGCGGAGCGCAACAGTGACACATTGCGCACCGTGCGCAGTCAACTCGAGCGCAACGGGGTGCGGCTGCTGGAACACCCCGGCCCTGAAGGCCTGTACCTGCAGATCATCAGTGAAAATCACGGTCGACGCGCTGCCACCCTGAACTCTCGCGCAAAAACCGAAGAATACGAGTTGCGATCGCAACTGGTATTCCAGGTCATGCAGGCCGACAAAACCCCGCTGCTGGAACCCGTAACACTGATTGCAGAACGGGTGTATGGCTTCGATGAAAATCAGGTCAATGCCAAAGAGGTTGAGGAACGCCAGCTGATGCAGGAGATGCGGCAGGACCTGGCTCGCCAGCTGGTGCGACGTTATCTGGCGTTGCCACGTGTTCTGGCCCAGACGGGCCAGCTTCGCGGACAGCCGTCGACAGCACCCGCTGTCACGTCGCCCACCCCGGACTAAGCGGACACGACAGCGTGAAACTCAACCCCGACCAACTGAGCCGCCAACTCAACGGCACGCCCTTACCCGTCTACCTTATCAGTGGTGATGAACCGCTGCTGGTACAGGAAGCCGCTGATGCGATCCGTACCAACGCCCGCAAGAATGGATTTAGCGAGCGGGAAGTGTTCCATGTCGACAGTGGCTTTGCCTGGGAAAGCCTGCTGGACATCTCCAATAGTCTGTCGCTGTTTGCCGAAAAGCGCATCATTGAACTGCGCCTGTCCGGCAACCCCGGAAAAGCGGGCAGCGAAATTCTTCAGCTGTGCCTGGCGAACCCTCACCCTGACAATCTCTACCTGATTATCATGTCCAAGCTGGATGCCAGCGCGCAAAAAAGCGCCTGGTTTAAAGCAATCGACAAGGTCGGGGCAACGCTGGCTATCTGGCCGGTTGAGTTTGAGCGACTCCCCGGCTGGATTACCCAGCGCTGTCGCCAAAGCGGCATGAAGATCACCGATGATGCCGCTTATCTGCTGGCTGAACGTATCGAAGGCAACCTGCTGGCAGCAGTCCAGGAGATTGAAAAGCTGAAACTGCTTTTTCCCGATCAGGAGATCGATAGCGAAGCGGTACTGGGTGGTGTGGCCGATAGCGCCCGCCACGATGTCTTCTCACTCATCGACAGCGCTTTGCAGGGGAATCAGGAACGCAGCCTGAAGATTATTCACGGGCTACGCGCCGAACACAGCGAACCGGCGATCATCCTGTGGGCATTATCCCGCGAGATCCGTATGCTGACGCAATTAAGCCAAAGCCACGGCGCGCAACGCGAAGCCCTAATGAAGAAAAACCGCATCTGGGGTAAACGCAAAGGACTGATCGATAACGCCATTCGACGGGTAAACCCGCTCTTGCTGCAGCGACTACTCGTGCGCTGTGCCCGTGCGGACCAAGCGATCAAAGGCCTAAACCACTTCGACAGCTGGCAATTGCTTGGCGATATTAGCCTCGCTCTCGCCGCCCAGTGCCGTCGCTAACGTTCATTTGAACAACGACACAAGGCGGGCCTGACCCTTGCCACGCATCAGAACATACCCCGCAGCCGTTGAGTACACCTCCAATGGCGCAACAACGGAGTCACTGCGAGACTGCAAGATCGAACGCTGTCAACAGGTATACTCATGGCCACTAATTCGCTGAAATTTCAACTTTTCTACTCTCGGGTTGTATAGTTATTCTTATCTGAAATCCTCACGGGTCGGCGTGACTGAATGCCGATAATCGATAAAGTCTGCTTCAGATCAACGCCTTTCGGAGTAAATCGTTTTACTGTGGGATATGAGAACGTCTATCCAAGGCCATGAAGCCGATGACTGCTAACAAAGGTTTTTCACTGATAGAACTACTCGTCACCATCAGTATTGTGGCGATCCTCGGTGGCGTCGTCGCCCCCGGGTTTACCGAGTTCATCCGTGATAACCGCCAGACAAGCCAGTTAAACACCTTAATTGGCTCAATTCACCTCAGTCGTGGCGAGGCGGCAAGCCGTCGCCAATTGATCACGCTGTGCGCATCGAGTAATGCCAGCAGTTGCAATACCACACACTGGGAGAATGGCTGGATCATCTTCACCGACAGCAACAATAGCGGTAATGGCATCATCGACGGTGCTGACGAACTGATTCTGGTCCAGGAAGCATTTGACGGTAACGGTACGCTGCGCGCCCCGACGCTGGACAGCAGCGGAAAAAGCCTGCTGCAGTTTCGCTCCGACGGTTTTCTCTTCAGCTCAACAACACCGAGCCAAGGCACCTTCGTGCTATGCGATAGCGAGGGCGTCGCAGAAGCTAAAGCAGTGATCGTTAATATCTCCGGCGTTTCCCGCTTGGCGATCGATCAGGACGACCCGCTTGATGGCATCGTGAATGACCATCAGGCCACACCGGCGAATGTGACATGTCCATGAACATACTTACAGCCCTTGCCAATCCGGGGCGTCACCAGCAAACCGGCATCAGCATGCTGGAGGTGCTCATCGCCCTGCTGTTGATGACCGTGGCACTGCTCGGAGCGACCTCTTTGCAGATTACCGGCCTGCAATCCAACCGCAGCGCCTATTATCGCTCCCAGGCCAGCGTGCTGGCCTATGATATCGCCGACCGTATCCGCCTGAACGCCGGTTATGCCCTCGGCGATGACGACCGTTACGCCTTCAATACCACTTCTTCGACGATACCCAACCCCACTGATTGCAACACCGAGGCCTCCGGGTGTAACGCCGAAAAGACCCGTGATATCGATCTGCGCGAGTGGTCGGAAAATTTTTTAGACGTTAGCGGTGTCGGCGCAGATGGAAGCAATTACTCGGCACTGCTGCCCGGCGGTTTTGGTGCCATCGCCGTTAGTGGTGCGGCTTTTACCGTCAGCGTTGGCTGGGACGAAATAGACTGGAATATTGGCACCGACAGCAATAAGAGCAACACCAGCAAGACGTTTACATTGAACTTCGCGCTGCAGAACTAGGGCCCTGACAATGAACCATCAAGACTTAACAGGGATAACAAACAGCACAAATCGCGCTCAGCAACGCCGAATGCCCTTTGGCAACCGGCAACGCGGTGTGTCGCTCATAGAACTGATGATCGCCCTGACCATCAGTGTGTTCCTGATGCTGGGCGTTTTTCAGATCTTTGTCGGCAGCAGCGGTACCGATCGGGTCTCCCACGCCTTCGCGCGCGTGCAGGAAAACGGCCGCCTCGCCCTGGATATTCTCAGCCGCAATATCCGCATGGCCGGCTACCAGGGCTGTATCGATCCAGCTACCGTGGATATGAACATCATTGCCGATAGCCCGCCCAGTTTCGGCGCCTCTTATCAGGGCTTACTGGGCTACGAAGTCGACATTACATCTGGCGGCGTTTTGGAGTGGAGCCCTAGCCTGGACGGCAGCCTGACCAATATTGTATCGCCCCGTCCTAATAGCGATTTAATCGCAGTGAACTTTGTCAACCCCACGGGCGTAGGGGTCTGGTGTGACGGCTACGACGACGATGGTGATGGCATATTCAAAGAAAAAACCGACATGAATAATTCCTGCATCCCGATCAACGCTAACGTTAAGATCGATGACAACAGTGTCGGGATCAGCAAATACGATGTAGTGGTAATATCCGATTGTGTCGCGGCCGATATGTTTCGGGTCGTCAACATGACCAAAGACAGCAGCGATAACAAAAATAATCTGGCTCATTCCAACTCACACAACAGCAGCAACAACCTGAGCAAAGCCTACGGCGAAGATGCACAGGTCATGACCGTGGAGTCCCTGGCCTATTACGTCAAAGACACCGGACGCGGCACCAGCGCCAACCCGGTCTACGCGCTTTACCAGTTCGATGCCACCTTCCACAACGGGACAGGCACACCATTAGGAAGAGAAGACGAACTGGTCGAAGGAGTTGAGCACCTACAGATACTCTACGGTCTGCGACTGGCCACCGACAACCTGCGTTTTCTGACTGCAGATAACATTAGCGTCAGCGATTTTGCCAATGTTGAAGCGGTGCGCATTGCCGTGCTGGTCAGCTCCAGCGAGCAGGTGCTACCCGACGATGATACCCGGACTTACGCCTTACCCGGCGCCGACGTCCAACCTAAGGCCACCAATATCAAGGTTTTTCATGAAACAGACCGTAAACTGCGCCGCGTGTTTACCCAAACCATCCATCTGAGGAATCAGGTATGAGCAGGGCTAATCTTATCAAGCCACCGCGTGCACAACAGGGGATGGTACTCGTGGTATGCCTGCTGGTGATCGTCGTGATTACGCTGATAGCGGCAACGGCCACCAAGACATCGACCTTCGAAGAGAAGATGGCCGCCAACGCCCAGAGCTACAATCGCACCTTTCAGGCCGCTGAAAGCGCCGTCGAGCATGGCATTCATACCGATAGCCTGATGTTTGAAGCCCTTGACACCTCAAGCCGGCTATCCTCGATCGAATCCGTGACAACCAATGCCGATGGCGTTACCTCCACTGTGCAAACCGAATTTAAGACCGAGGGAATAGCACCGGGAAACTCTCTGGGTAGCGCCTCGACGTTCCTGTTTGAACTCAAAGCCATCGGCGCAATGGATGAAATGAACGCCAGTACCCAGATCCGCCAGGGCTATTACCGGGTCAGTTTTGTCGGCACCACCGAATAACCAGCAGAATTATGCAGTTCAGGAGTCGTATCATGAGCAGTTTAACCAATAAAGCGCGGGTAATTCTGGGTAGCTTCTTCAGCACTCTGATTTTATGCACCCCGGTCTGGGGTGACGACACCGAGATCTATTTCGGCGGCAGCACAACGGTCAGCGTTAAGCCCAACGTCCTGTTTATCCTGGATACGTCTAGCTCGATGACCAGTTTAGATGGTGGCAGCACCACGCGACTCGATCGTATGAAGACCGCCCTGAACAGCATCTTAAATAATGCGCAGGATATCAACGTCGGACTAATGCGTTTCAGCAACCCGGGAGGCCCGATTCTTTACCCCGTCACCGATATCGACCAGGCCTTAACCACTACGGTTGTCCAGGACGCGTTCAGCGGGATCACTTCCTCCTCGATTAGCAGCGGAAGCGATGATGCCGAACAGATCCCGGATGGCACCGTGACACTGAATTCTTCAACACTGGATATGACCTCGGTTACAACGTCCTCTACCACTACGGTAACAACCCAGATCAGTAGCGGTAACGATGATGCGGAAGAGCGTGCTAACGGCTCGCTTTACCTCACCAGTACCGATTTGGAACTCATGACCGGTGACAGCACGCTGCAAACGGTCGGTTTGCGATTTTCTGGCGTGAACGTTCCTGACGGAGTTACCGTCACCAATGCCTGGTTAGAATTTCAGATCGATGAGTCCAGCCCATCCACCGACCCCGTCACACTTTTGATATCGGCACAAAATGCCGATAGTCCAGGAGCCTTTACCAGCACCACTAACAGCATTACCTCGCGTCCTAAATCAACGGCAAACACAACTTGGGAAATCACCACCAATCCTGCTGTCGGCGATTCGCTTAGCAGCCCCAATATCAGCACCGTTGTACAGGAAATTGTTAACCGCTCGGGATGGACCTCCGGAAACAGCATGGTCATGATCCTTGATCACGTTAGCGGCTCAGGGGTTCGTACAGTCGAAGCTTTTAACGGCGATAGTTCGGCAGCACCGAAGTTACACATAACCTACACCAGCGGCGTGGCAACCACGACGACAGCGAACGTCGCTAGCAGTAGCGACGATGCCCAGGAAACCAGCGGTGGTAGTGTTAACAGCAATAATCAATCCATGGATCTGGTGAACAGTGGTGAACTGGTCGGCATCCGCATACCCAGCGTAGCCATCCCCCCGGGAGCCTCTA
>JBFGYY010000141.1:0-7028 GCA_041587095.1 Motiliproteus sp.
CGAAGCGGGCTGAGGGAATTCACAAAACCTCCGTAAATGGATATAAAGCCAGTTATTCTGTTTGATGTAAGGCGCGCCAGTGTAACAACTGCTGCAGCCAAACACATGCCTTGTCGATAACAGCGCACCCTGGAGCAGCAAATTGGGCAGGGAGCCTGATGCCTACGCTAATAACGACCGCAGCCAGGCGTTAACACAGACGTCAATGACCAGATGGACCCGGGTTTCATCGCCTCGGTTTATGACCCGGTGCGGGTCGCTCAAGCGCAAATACCAGCACTCTCCCGCCCGTAATTCGACCGGAATCCCATTAAGCTGAAACTCAACTCCGTCGTTGGTGGTAACGGGAATATGCAGGCGTGCCATCCCCTCCTCCGCACATAGATCATGATCGCGATGTTCGAGAATTTCTGATCCCGGCGTTAGCTTCATCAGACGAACCGCTTGCAGCTCACACTGAAACGTCGCCAACACCCGTGGCAAATAAGCGCAGCGAGCGAGAAACGGGGTGGCAGAAAAATCCCGCGCCCCGGGGTCGGCGTAGATCATCATGACCGGATGGCTGGCACCGGTAACACCGCGCAGCGGAATGACCGACCAGTCGCCGATATAGTTTTGTGAGACAAAGTGCCGGATCCACTCATCCGGGGCAAAGCGCTCAATATCCGCCTGCATGCTGGCAACATCAAAACTAAGCGGTAATCTAATCCGATCCTGCATCGGTAGGATTCCTCTTGTTGATAAATAGCGTCTTAATGCCGATTCTTGCCTTTATCGCTCCTCTGGCATCGAAGCAACGCGCGGTTTAATCTGGCAGGCGTCCGGGTCCCAGTTCCAGCAATGATCGGTACTTAAACGGACACCGCCGATCCAGCGATCCGGTTTAGTCGCATCCGCCCCGTAATACCGCGTCCCTGCCAATACCTGCTGTCCGCTGGGCGTGAGCGTTACTAACTGTTCCGGGTGCGGTGGTAATGTCAGCGCTGCGCCCTCAGACAGCGCCAGTAAGGGCGGCGTCGCGCTCAACAAGTCGTTCAGCACAGCCCAGAAACTGGAGTCGCCGAGAAAGCGCCGCTCCTCGGTCGTTTGGTAAGCGGCAAAGATACGTCCGGGTCGCTGTTCGCCGGCAGCGATGATCGTCAGTGCCTGCTGCGCCGTGCGGGACAGACCGTTAAACCGGCCAGGGTACTCTTCGAGTAAGCGCACAACGGCGCCTGCCAGGAAGGGTAATGCCGACGTGTCCTTATCCAGCAGCGCCCGCCATGGCCGCGGTGTATCGGCACGAAACGCGCACCAGGCCCGGTGTGCCAACTCAAGTTGCGCCGCAGTGACCGGCTGCTCTGCCGGAGTTAGCGCGCTGATTTCATCGGGTGTGAGCATGCCCAGATAACGATCGACGCAGATCATCGACAACGGTGGATTTGCAGCGCTGTGGCCATGGAAAAAATCCAGGATCTGCAATATCTGCAATTGATCGTAAAGATCATGTTCGAACCACAGCAGCACTTTCTGATACGAGGCAAACCTCTTCAGGGTATCGTCACGCGCCTTAAAATCGGCCTTTATTGCATTCAGATCGCCCCAGCCCTGTTGTGCGATATAGCCTGCACGCACCGCGGACAGTTCGGCCAGCGACAGCCCTGCCGGTACAGGGCCTTCGTGCAACACATCCCGCCAGGGCAAATAAGTTCCGGTGATACCCGCCTGACGCAGCAGGGCCACGGTGCTGTCACCGTTGGTTATATGCAAGACGGTCTTGTTGTTGGCGTGATTCATGAGGTGATCCTTGGCGCGGGGGTCTGGCGATTCGAAAAAGCACGCTCAGCTGCACCCTTTTCAGGCTTATCCCGGCGGCATATAGCCTCCGTCAGCTTAGCTTAGCTAAGCAAGCGGACAAACGCCGTAAAAAGCTTCGGATCAAACTGCCCTTCCATCTTGGTTTTCATCAGCCGCAAGGCGTCGAAGGGCCGTAATCCTTTTTTATAGGAACGCTCGGCCGTGAGTGCGTCATAGACATCGGCGATCGCGCAGATTTTCGCGTAGATATGGATCTGCCGCGCCCCGAGCTGCTTCGGATAGCCGGAGCCATCGACCCGTTCATGGTGCTGCAAGATGATCACCCGGGCCTCTTCGCTCATCTCGCCCGCATCCTTGAGTAACTTATAGCCTTTATAGGGGTGGGTGTTCACATGTCGACGCTCTTCCTCGGTCAGCTGACCCGGTTTATTGATCAGATCCTGGCGAAGTTTGACCTTGCCCAGATCGTGCAAAAAGAACCCGGCGGCAAGCGCATGCATATCGTGGGCATCGGACTTGCCCAGCAACGCCTTGGCCAGCATTAACCCCATTACGCCCACGTTCACGGAGTGCGTATAGGTATGAAAATCATGCCGGGTGATCTGCAGCATATTCGAGGCAACCGCGTCATCACTAAGCACCAGGTCACCAATGGAACCGATCACTTTTTTACTGGCCCGGAGATTTTTTGCGGTCGGGCTGTCCAGCAAGCGGCTGATCATCTCCCGGGAATGGGTATACACGACCTCGGAGCGCTTCTGCGGGCAAAGCTTGGCGTCATGCAACGCATCCAGCAAGCGCTCCGGTACCAGCGTGAGCGGATTCCACCGGGGCAGGTCACCACTCTCACGCGGATCGATCGGAGCCGTGTCGCTGCAGCCGTCCGGCTCCAGCGTGTGCAGCATCCAACCTGCCGGTAACTTGCTCTTGTCCAGATCCACCACAATGCGGGTTAGCGCGCTGGTATTGAGTTTCTCGAGTTGTTTGTCGGTCTGAATTAAAAAACGATTCAACAGGAAAGGGTGTTCCAGCCAGCTGTCGGGCAGCTCGACATACATACCGAGGCAGAGCTTATCCGGCGTTAGAACGATCCTGTCCTGACCCGTTTGATCGATGATTCCTGTCATGACACCTTCTATACATCCTTGTTCGCGGAGTAACGAGCGGCCTGATCGCTGTGTGGGATCGCGATAAAAGCACGAAACAACGACCCAAGCATCTACCGACACGCATAACCGAGTATCGGTAAACTGACTATACCAAGGATGTATAAAGGGCGAGGGAGCAAAACGTCGAATGGTAGCGCCAGATCAACGTTTTGCGTTCAAGGCTAGCCGATGGCTAGACAATAAAGTGACGCTCCAGCTCACCAAGGTCGTCTACGGAGGCCTGCAACTGTGGCTGATAAGGTTTGCGATTACCTTTATAGAGGACGCCAAGATTAAGGTTATCGTCGCTCATCAGGCGCCGGGCGGCGCGGGCCGGGTCGTCGGTGGCTCCCACGGGCGCCGGACGCACCATTTTTTTCCAATGCAACTGATCCCGGTTGTAGGTAATGCAAGGGCTTAAAACATGCACCAACGAAAAACCCGGATGCTCGATCGCCTCGCGGATAATCGGTACCGCTGCACTGGAGTTGGTGGCCGATACCCGTGCGATGAAGTTAGCCCCGGAAGCCAGCCCCACCACCAGCGGATGGAAAGGATTAATCCCGGTGCCGCCGGGCGTCAGCTTGCCTTTTTCCCAGTCGGGCGCGCTGGTGGGGGATGCTTGCCCCTTGGTCATACCATAGAGCTGATTGTCCATCACGATATAGGTCATATCGACATTACGCCGGCAGGCATGCAGAAAATGATTACCGCCAATGGAAAACCCGTCGCCATCCCCGCTGGCAACCAGCACCGTTTGATCGGGCCGGGACACCTTGAGTCCGGTAGCCAGCGCCAGAGAGCGCCCGTGGACGCCGTGAAAACCGTAGGTCTTCAGATAAGCGGGGATCCGTGAGGAGCAACCGATACCGGAGATCACCGAAACCTGCTCCGGCGCCAGCTGCATCTCGGCCAGCACTTTGGTCAGCGCCAGTAATACGCCGTGATCACCACAGCCGGGGCACCAGACCGGTTTCACATCCGATTTATAATCTTTGGCCAACAGCGGTGTACAGGGTATGCCATTGTCCTGGATATCCAGATTTGACGTTTCCATGATCAGCTCCACTCAGACAGGTTTGCATGTATATCGGCAGGACGAATAGGCAGCGGTCCGGGGACGGCCATGGACTTCATCGGCATATCCAGGTCATAAAAAGCGCGCAGGTAACGATAAAACTGCCCGCCATGACTCTGCTCCACCACCAGCAGCTTATTGATCCCGCGAAGCGCAGCAGCTAATCGTCCGGGTTGCGCCGGTGACAACAAACGCATGGCGACCAGTCGAACCCTCTTTCCTTCATGGCGCAGCGCGGCAACCGCCTCCTGCGCAGCACCGAAGCTCGACCCCCAGGTGATCACTGCGAGCTCGGCATCGCTATCCCCCGCGATCTCGGCCCAATGCTCGCCGTAATCAAACTGCGTCAGTTTGCGCAAACGCTTGTCCATCTGTACCTGGTGATCATTGGCACGGCTGGAAGGCGTTCCCGTTTCGGTGTGTTCCAGACCATCGGCAGTGTATTGACCGCCCGGCTGGCCGGGAATAGCCATGGGCGAGACGCCGGATTCAGTCAGCGCATAGCGCTGATAACCGGACTCATCCGGACTGGCGACTTCGCGCTCGGCAACGAAGCCTGCGTCTTCACTACGGGCAATAATGGCACGGGTCTGTCCCAGGGCCTGATCCGACAACACAATTGCCGCCGTCTGCAGCCGGTCGGCCAGATACACGCTCCACTGGGTCGTAAACAAACAGTCCGCAATGGTCAGCGGAGCCGTGACCAGATGCGGCGCATCGCCGTGCAAGCCATACAGTGCGATATTCAGGTCGGATTGCTCCGATTTAGTCGGAATACCGGTAGAGGGGCCTCCGCGCATCACATCAACGACGACGATGGGTGTTTCGGAGGCCACCGCCAGACCGATCGACTCCATCATCAGCGCAAGACCCGGTCCGGATGTGGCGGTGAGCGACGGGGTTCCGCCGAAAGAGCCGCCGATAATCTGGTTCACCGACGCCAGTTCGTCTTCCGCCTGTACCAGCACACCACCGACTTTCGGTAACGCGGAAGCCAGCCATTCAAGAATTTCGGTTGCGGGCGTAATCGGGTAGGCCGCCACGAAGCGCGTTCCGCCCCGCACCGCACCCAGCCCGCAAGCCTCGTTGCCGCTGATGTTCCAGCGCTGCGCCTGTTCACTCTCATCGACAACCAGATGATCGTAGCGCGGCAGTCCGGACGCAGCGGCAGCGCCAGCCTGCATCGCTGCAACGCTGGCGGCGACGGCTGCCTGCCCCTTACGCTGCAAGGCTTTGCTGATCACCTCGGCGACCGCACGGGACGGTAAGCCAATCACAGCCGCGGCCATCCCCAGCGCCACCATATTGGGTCGCCCCCCTTTGACCGTTTTAGCGATTGCGGCAAGATCCAGCTGAAATTGCTGCCCCGCTTTATCAGCAAAGACCGCCGGTGCCTCGCCCTGACCGATAATCAGGCTGTCGCTGTTTAAAGGAATTTCTGCAGCAAAACGATCGGCATTCAGCCAATCGATACCCAGTAGCACATCGTAGTGTTCTTTATGAGCAAGCACCGGCTCGGTAGACAGGCGCAGCATGGCTGCAGCCTCCCCGCCGCGAATCTGCGGGCCGGCCGAGCGTGTCATAAAGCCGAACCAACCGGCCCGGCCCGCAGCCTCCAACAGAAGGTTACCGGTGGTCATAACGCCCGAGCCGCCACTGCCGGTCAAGGTGATGGATATGGAAGGTACCGTCATTGGGTTCTACTCCCCGCACTAATTGACTGTTATTAGATTTATTCTGAGTCCAACCCTCGCCCCGCATCGCCCGATGAAAACGGCAATTCCTCCGGCTTCCATACGCATGAACACAGGGCCAGGCAACTGACATACCGTCTGTATGCCCCACTGGCAAAGGACGCCAAACACTCTATTGTCGATGCGCCCCGAACAGGTAGTGCCCAGCCATCATGTTGACACTAACGGCAAGTTGTTTGTAGCATAGCAAAACATAACGTAGACGTAAACATTGAAGCACCCCGCCCCTGCTCCGCTGCTTTTTCAGTTTTAAATACAAAAAGAACCCTGTTTATCAAAGAGTAAGGATGCCTTATGCAATTCCAACGACATATTACCCACAGCGTCCATCTGCAGCAGTCCGCTCCCCGCCGCTGGTTGGATCATCTGGAAGCGCTGCTGCAAAACAACGATTGCCGCTGTCTGGCAGGCTCTGAACGCGTAATGGGGACCGGTGGCATTCTGGCCGGAGTACAACAATCACTGCAGCAAGAGATGATCAACTGCCTCAGCTTTACGGAATCAAGGCTGATCCCCCTGTTAGCCGATTGCGCTGTCCATTTTGACCTCGAGTCGTTGCGACGCAGCGGCCAAAAACTGCTTAGGCGGTCAAACAGCGTACTGGCGCAGATCGAGCAGCTACTGACTCGGCATTTCTACGCAGACGAATTCGATCCGCGCCCCTGGGAAGCGCTGGAATCGGGCTGCGAGTTACTCAACCGGCAACTGAATCACTACCTGTATGTCATGGAAACCGGCCTGCTGCAGCTCGAATCGCAGCTCGATGACAACTTGGACCACGCGCTGGCTGATCGCTTCTTTACCGCTCAGGACAGCCAAAACCGCATCAGGCCCGCGACCGGTGATGATCAGCAGCTCAGACAAACCGGTAGCACGCAGGCTTTGCACGCTTACACGCAACGGACCTGATAGCGGAAGTGAAAAACCTCCGCCACCCCAGAATAAGCCTTAGCGCAAGACTGCAAAAAAGTGGTCGTAAGTGACCACTTTCATCGCAGACCTATTGACACCGAAGCGCCTTATTCACACGTCGGTAATGGCCACTTACAACAGACCTGTGTTTGTCAACACAAACAACAACCTGGGCGACAAAAACAACATACCATTGATTTTAAAGGACTATTTTTGTTGGGTCATTTTTTGAACGAAAACACCAAAGCGCGTAACGACGGGGGATGACGCGTGTTACCAAGAATGTACTCACAGAGTTATGCACAGATTCTGTGGATCAAGCCAGGTTGTGCTTTATTA
>JBFGYY010000142.1:0-6999 GCA_041587095.1 Motiliproteus sp.
CCCTTTGCACAGCCGTGATTAGACTATCAATGTCGATAAAGCCTTTCAGATGACTCTAGATGAGTCCGAGGAGATTGTGATGAAAAAGCGAATGATGGTAACCGGGGGTGCATTGGTCTTAGCGGGTGGCGCCGCGTTGGCGTTGGCAGGCCCCGGATGCGGTGGTGCGGGCCCCGGCGCCGGGATGGGTCCGGGCGCAGGAATGGTGCCGCAAAGTGGCATGATGGGTGATATGGGTAATATGGCTGGCGGACGTGGTGCGCATATGCAGCGCTACATGCAGCAGGCGCTGAATCTGGACGATGTACAACAGGAGCAGATTCAGGACATTATGCTGAAACACCGTGAGGAGATGCGCCAGCAGCGCGCGCAAGGCCAGTCGTTGCGCGGGGATATGCACAAGCTGGATCCCGGCAGTGCCGATTATCAGGCCCAGTTACAGGCTCTGGCGGACAGCCAGTCCAAGGAGGTGGCAGATAAAATTATGCAACATGGCGCGAAACGTGCCGAGATCTTTGCGTTATTGAACCCCGAGCAACAGCAGGCGTTCTTAGCGATGCAACCGCCAATGGGAGGTCGTCATGGCGGCTGGGGTCGGCATTAAGGAAGTTGTAGCCGGTTCCGATGCCCTGTCGTTGTCACCGCAGGGCATCGGGTTTGTTGCAGGAGAGGCCTGCGTTCACTACCGATAGCCGCTTATTCCGTCAGGCGGTGCCAGGCTTGGCGGGGGCGGCTAAGGCGTTTCGGGGGAGTAGGCGTAGTCTGAACGGGTAAACGCCTGCACGGTAAAGATCAGTACCGAAACGAGTCCCCATGCCAGTCCCAGCGATACGCCGAGATCGACCAGACCACGCCAGGGCTGCTCGAGCAGCCCGACCAGCTGAACCATAACGATGATCATCAGCGTGACGGAGTAGGTGATGATCATGCGTTTGCGTTCAATATGGAAAAAACCCATGCAAAACAAGGGCGCCAAAAGCACTCGTAGCGGCGTCGGATTTGCTCTCAGGTATACCAGACGTGCCGCCGCACGGGGTGAGAAGCTTTGCTGAAACCCCCGGTAACCCTCCCCGAACGCCATAAAGCCACACCAGACGATCAAAAATAACCAGTGATACCAGCTTAAGGTGAAGCTCAGCGCATCAACACCGACCAGGCCGAGACGGTACATGGGCATGGCCAGAATAAAGCTTAAACCAACCAGCCCCCACAATGCTGCTACCCAACCCATAGACTTATTCCTTGCCTAGCTTACCCAAAAGGGGGGAATTATAAACCGAGTGTACTACGGCGTATACGAAGCGGCGCCAGAATGCCCGCAGATAAGCGCCGGACAGGTAGGCCGGTTGCGTTTGGCGGGGAGGCGCTCAGCGCGGGCTGTGTGACTTGCGTGATGGGTAAAGGGGCTGCAGGCAGCCCCTAATTGGAGAGGCGCGAGCCGGTCAGCCTGGTCGTCCGTCGATACGGGGCCGCCATAACATCGGCAGGTAGCTGAAACAGAACAGGCCGAATGCAATCATCCAGAGCAGGCCAGACAGCGCGATGATGACGCCATAGTTTTGAGTAAACAGCAGCGGGCCCGCGATCCGAACCAGTGACGCCGCACTGAGAATGAAGACGGCCCACACGGCGGGTGTGGGTAGCTCCAGCATGCGTCCGGTGTGCCCGAGGGATACCCGGACCATCATTCCCAGCGTGATCATGCCGATCCCCCCCACCGTAAAGGCATGGGTTGCCAGTTGCGGGGCAATACCATTCCAGTAAGCCGCGGCGCTGAGCATAAAGCCGATGGCGATCCAGGCGTAAGCCACATGCAGCACCCAGATAATGGGTCGGCCCCAGATACGGCGGTCGTACCAGCCTTGCAGCCGGGTTGCGTGGGCGACGCCCAGTGCGATGGCCAGGATGGCTTCAATCACGGCAGGCACACCCGGAACCACTCCGGCCAGAATCCACAGTATGGTGCCGGCAACGCAGAGCAGCTCCAGCCATGGCCAGCTGCGCGGTTGCATGCCAGGCAACGGATTACGGGTAAAAAACGGAATGACGCGCCCGCCAATGATGATGATCATTAAAATCACCAGCTTGGTGCCCAGCAGCAGACCAAGCTCAGCCGTTGTGGTTTTGCCGATAGCCTGCAGGTGCACGAGTAAATTGGCGCTAAAGAAGGCGCACAGCACCAGCAAGAAGGCGCTGTTGCGCGGCTTACCGCCTTTAATGAGCGCCGGTGCCAGCGCCAGTATCAGCAGCGGAATAAAACTCATATCCACAAGCATAATCACCAGTGGTGACAAGCCCAGGTCCAGCGTCACGACGATGCGCCCCAGCAGCCATATCAGGGCGATCAGCGCCAGGGGGAGGCCGTCGGGTGTGGTATGACCGGTCCAGTTGCGTACGGCGGCGAGTAAAAAGCCGGCGATAACGGCAACGGCATAGCCGAAAATCATCTCGTGGGCATGCCAGCCGACGACGCCAAGATAGCTGTTCAGTTGGATATGGCCGCTATAAAAGGGAATCCACAAGGCGATCAGCATGATGGCGGCCAACGCAGCCAGCGAGAAAAAGGGCCGGAAGCCCAGATAGAAGATGGCGATTCGGTTCGCAGGGATGCGATCTTCCGGGCGTTCAATATTGATCACTGAGGGGGCTCCGACAGGTTGTTGCTATGAAGTCTGGCAGTGTAATTATCAAGCTAACAGCGTGCCTTGATCTGAATCATATCCGACTAAATGACTTGGTTATAATTGTGGTTTAGTTAAAGTTTGGTTGTGGTTTGGATCGAGCGAATAAGTATCTCGGGGGGCTAACGGCGCTATCCTCTACCGGCAGGCAAAAAAAAGCCCCGCAAAGCGAGGCTTATCGGTACCGGGAGTGCAGATTAACCGAGGTTTTCTGCAGCAAAGTCCCAGTTGGCGAGCGCCCAGAATGCTGCCATATAGTTCGGGCGCAGGTTGCGATAATCGATGTAGTAAGCATGCTCCCACAGGTCAACGGTCAGCAGCGGCGTCTGGCCCTGAGTCAGGGGGTTACCGGCATTGCTGGTGTTGACAATTGCCAGTGAGCCGTCAGCGTTTTTAACCAGCCAGGTCCAGCTGGAGCCGAAGTTATTGATCGCACTGTCGGTAAAGGCGCTTTTGAACTGTTCGAAAGAACCAAATGCCGCGTTGATCGCCGCGGCCAGGGCGCCGGTGGGTTCGCCGCCGCCGTTAGGGCTCAGACAGTTCCAGTAAAACGTATGGTTCCAGACTTGCGCGGCATTGTTGAAAATTCCGCCGGCCGGTGCTGATGTGATGATCTCTTCCAGGCTTTTGCCTTCGTATTCGGTACCGGGTACCAGTCCGTTGAGCTTAACCACGTAGGTGTTGTGATGCTTGCCGTAGTGGTAGTCCAGCGTCTCTGCTGAGATATGGGGCGCCAGTGCATCTTTGGCAAAGGGGAGCGGCGGTAGTTCAAAGCTCATGATTATCTTCCTATATCCTATTTAGGCACACACTGTTATCTGGCAGAACGGATTTTTAATTAAAGTCCTTGGGCGTGCTGCCAATGTGAGGTGATCATAACAGCTCAATTGATAAATGTCATACTAATTTAGTCGGGTTTGCATTCGTCTGCCACGCCGGCATCAGTTCCATGCGGTCCGCACAGGCGAATGCGCTTGATTAGCCCGGACGCTGTTTCAGTGATTTAGCAGCGTCGATCTGCTTAAGTCAGCACGTATCGTTTATCTCTTCCTGTTAGCTCTTTTTGTTAGCTCTTTTGGTTACCTCTTCCGATTACCTCTGCTGGTGGGCAGCAGAGGGCTTGCGACCAAAGTGGGTTACTCACAGGAGATAATAGCCCATAAAATGTGGGTTTTCCGGCTTAACAATAAGAACAAATATAACTATGTCTCGAATATTTCTCTTTCTCGCTGCGTTTGCTCTTCTCGGGTTCTTTATCATGCGCAGTTTTTCTGATCCGACAACTATGCAACCCTTTGTCGAAGGGTGCCTGAGCGGAGGTGGATCACCGCAACAATGTGAGTGTCTGGGCGCTTACGTACACAAACATCTGGATGACAAAGAAGTGGTTGCGATTCTGGAAAATCGCGTTGTCAGCCAGACATTTCAGGATAAAATTGCCGAAGTGGTGAAGTCCGGTACGGCGCATTGTCGTTAAACCAGGGGCTTTGGTGTACCGGTGCGTGTTTTGTGTGTCTGCCTTTGCAACGCAGCCGGCACATCCTTTCAGGGACAGGTCAGCTGTCCCAGCTTTTCTTCCCAGGGGAAGTGCTCATCACCAACCGCCAGTAATGGCGGATTGATCAGATCGGACTTGCGGTTATAACGCAGCGGCGCGAAACTCAAATCGGTGATTCGGCCCCCGGCGGCTTCCAGTACCGCCTGTCCTGCGGCGGTGTCCCACTCGCTCGTTGGCCCGTCGCGCAGGTGCAGGTCGGCGAGTCCCTCGGCAATCAGGCAAAACTTCAATGAACTACCCACAGGTGTCGGGGTGACGGGCGCGATGACCTGAATCTGATCCAGCAGCGCTTGCAGGCCCGGCCCGGTATGGCTGCGACTGGTTAGTACGCTGATGGTACGGAAGGGGTTCAGCGATCGTGCCTGGATGCGCTTTTCTTTACCGTTGCGCTCGCGTTTCAGGGCGCCGATACGGCAATGTCCGCCAAAGGTGCTGCCGCTGACCGGAACATGCACGGCACCCAGCAGCGGCCTGTTATGCTCAATCAGGGCGATATTGACGGTAAATTCACCGTTACGGTGGATAAATTCTTTTGTGCCATCGAGGGGGTCTACCAGCCAATAACGCTGCCATTGGCGGCGTTGCGCATAATCGACAGGGTCGGACTCTTCTGAGAGCACCGGGATCTCGGGCGTCAGGCGCTTAAGGCTGCTGCAGATGTGCTGATGCGCGGCCAGATCCGCCGCGGTCAGCGGTGTCTTGTCGGCTTTGAGGGTGACGGCTATAGGCGCGGGCTGGCCTGGGTGGTTCTGTACCGGGTATTGCAAGGTTGCCCCCCCGGTATTATCGGCCGGGTCCGCGGCTGCGTTATAGATACTCAGGACCCGATCGCCCGCTTCTTCGGCGATGGTCATCACCTGTTTCAGCAGTGCCAAGGTCATAAACGGGCTTGCAGGTGTCGCTGTAATAACAACAGAGCGGCCATGACTCTGGCCTCATCAAAATCCGGGCGCATGATGAGCTCGTCCAGCTCGGCCAAAGGCACGTCGATCACTTCGAGCGGCTCGGGCTCATCGCCCTCGCGGCTTTCTTCGTAGAGGTCTTCGGCAAGAAGCAGATGAATTTTGTGACCCATATAGTTGGGCGAAGTGGTCAGCGTCTTGAGAAGGGTCAGTTTGCGCGCGCCACAACCTATCTCTTCCATCAGTTCGCGATTGGCGGCCTCTTCAGGTGTTTCCCCCGGCTCCATCAAGCCCTTGGGCAGCGTCAGGCGGTAGTCTTCCAGACCAGCGGCGTATTCATTGATCAGGACCAGCGTTTCAGGGTCTCGCAGAGGCAGAATCATTACTGCGCCGAAGCCACGGCTGGCGATACGTTCAAACGTGCGCTCGACGCCGTTACTGAAGCGCAGGTCCAGGGCCTCAATTTCAAACAGACGGCTGCGGGTGACTGATGTTGTCTTCAAAACCTGTGGCTTTGTCGGCATACTGAAATTCCGAATGTTTGTAGCGAGAGAGTTATGTTGGACTGGGCGTCGATCGATACCGTACTGCTGGATATGGACGGCACATTGCTGGATCTGCACTATGATAGCTATTTTTGGCTGGAGCATCTGCCACGCCGCTATGCGCAAACCCACGCGCTGCCGACCGAGGTCGCCCGCCAGCGTTTGCATCAGCGTATCATAGAAGAACAGGGGACGCTAAATTGGTACTGCATCGACTACTGGTCAGCAGAACTGGGTGTTGATATCGCCGCGCTGAAGCGTGAGATCCGGCATAAGGTGGCGTTTCGCCCCCATGTTAAAACCTTTCTGGCCGCGCTGCGCGAGCGTGGGTTACGCACGGTCATCGTCACCAATGCGCACCGTAAAAGCCTGGAAATGAAGCTTGAGGAAACGGGGCTGGCCCAGTGGGTCGATGGCATTATCTGTTCGCATGATTTCCGGCTCCCCAAGGAAGATGTGCGCTTTTGGGACGCCTTGCAGCATGTCGAACCTTTTAATCGTCTGCGCACCCTGCTGGTGGATGACAGCGAGGCGGTACTGCGTTCGGCTCGGGATTATGGCATTCAGCATCTGCTGACAGTGAGTCAGCCCGACATGAGCCTGCCGCCACGGCCGGAGTCGGTGTTTCCGGGGGTGGCGCATTTTGATGAATTGAATCTGGAGAAGCTATGAAAGCAAAGGCGCAGCAGCCGGTGGCTGACGCGAAGATTCGTCTGGATAAATGGCTGTGGGCGGCGCGGTTTTTCAAGACCCGCGCCATTGCCAAGCAGGCGATTGAAAATGGCAAAATTCAGTACGACGGCGGGCGAACCAAGCCCAGTCGCGTTGTCGAGCAGGGGGTGCTTATCACGCTTAAGCAGGGCTTTGATGAGAAGTGTGTCGAGGTACTGATGGTGTCGGATCAGCGCCGTGGCGCACCCGAAGCGCAGTTGTTATACCGCGAAACGCCGGACAGTATCGCCAAGCGTGAAGCGGCGGCTCTGCAGCGTAGCGCCCTGAAAGGTGCGCACCCGCTGTCTGACCAGCGTCCGAACAAAAAGCAGCGGCGCCAGTTGCTGGAGCTCAAAGGCGGCGCTGTTGATAACTAGCCCGCGCTGTTAAGTGTCAGGTGGCGCCGTTATCTTCGCTGTCGCCTGGTTCGCCGCCGTCGTGACAAGGTCGGGTGATAACGTCCGACGCGGTGCTTGTGATAAACTCGGCAGCTGAGTCACATCGGCCGTCACGGCCGGTTTCCCTTCTACGAATCAGCAGTTAGTCGAATATGAGTCAACCAGATCAGATCCAACGTTTTCTTTTCGATAATACCGACGTGC
>JBFGYY010000143.1:0-6973 GCA_041587095.1 Motiliproteus sp.
CAGAGCGGCCTGCATCAGGTGACGGTGACTGTCAGCGACGGTTCAATGAGCCAGAGCGCGACGCTGGAAGTTCTGATCGAAAACCAGGCGCCGGTAGCCCTGCTCAATGGTCCAACGACGGGCAAGGTGGGCGAAGCGCTCGGCTTTGACGCCTCCGCGTCCAGTGATCCTGAGGGTGATATGCTGAGCTACAGCTGGGTGGTGGACGGCAATGTGGTAAGTGCTGAACCCTTCCTGACCTGGACCTTTAATCAGAGCGGTTCACACTGGGTAACGCTGATCGTCAGTGATGGCACATTAAGTCACAGCGTCACGCAGGATATTTTGATTGATGATCTGCCCCCCGTTGCATTGGCGGGTAACGATCAGACAGTCAAGCAGCGCTCGTTGAGCAGTCTGGATGCATCGGGTTCTTATGATCCGCAAGGGGGGCTGATCAGCTACCAGTGGCAGCAGATTTCCGGCCCTTCAGTGACACTAAGCAGCAGTGCCTCAGCGACCCCGACCTTTGTTGCGCCCAGGCTAAAAGGCAGTTTATCGGTGAAGTTGGTGTTTACGGTTACGATAACCAGTACAACAGGAATAACATCGACGGATAGTGTCGATGTGATGGTTGTTAAGAAACTCTAGTTACGTGTGCTTTATCCTGAAAGCCGGTCCCTGTAGTGAGGGCCGGCTTTTTTTATTGGCTACTGCGAGACGCCCGGAAAATGATCGCGCTGGTGCGCACTGTCCAGATCCATCAGCGGGCCGACGGGTACGACGCCCGTGGGGTTGATCATATCGTGGCTGGCATAGTAATGGGTCTTGATATGCGCTATATCGACGGTGGCACGTACCCCCGGCCACTGATACAACTCCTTGAGATACCCCCATAAATTCGGGTAGCTGCTGATGGTGCGCAGGTTACACTTGAAGTGGCCGACGTACACGGGGTCGAAGCGGATCAGGGTGGTAAACAGGCGCCAGTCCGCTTCGGTTATCTGTTCGCCGAGCAGGTAGCGCTGCTTGCTCAGTCGCTGCTCCAGCTCATCGAGACTGGCAAACAAGGGATACACGGCTTCTTCATACGCCGCCTGGGTGGTGGCAAACCCCGCCTTGTAGACGCCGTTATTGACCCTGTCGTAAATGATCTGGTTGAGACTGTCGATCTCGGGGCGTAGCGACGCCGGATAGTAATCGCCCGGTAACGCGCCAATCTGGTCGAAGGCACTGTTCAGCATGCGGATAATATCGGCGGATTCGTTACTGACGATGGTGTTCTGCTGTTTGTCCCACAGTATCGGTACGGTGACACGCCCTGAGTAATCGGCAGCCGCACGGGTGTAGAGTTGGTGCGCGTATTGGCTTTGATGCTGCGGATCGGGCACAACCCCGGGCGCCGGATCGAAGGTCCAGCCGTGTTCTTTCATCAGCGGGTTGACCACCGACACGCCGATGCTGGACTCCAACCCCTTCAGCACCCGGAATATCAATGTGCGGTGCGCCCAGGGGCAGGCCAGAGATACGTAGAGGTGATAACGACCGACTTCGGCTTTAAAACCGCCGGTTCCGCTGGGGCCTGCGCTGCCATCGGCGGTGACCCAGTGACGGAACTGGGATTGGCTGCGTGCAAAATGGCCGTCGGTCGCCTTTGTGTCGTACCAGCGGTCCTGCCATTCGCCGTTTACCAAAAGCCCCATAATCTTCTCCTGTCACGGTTGTTTTCTGCAGATGAGTAGCCGATAGAAGTACTGAAATTCTCGCAATGTCATTGATCTTATTGATGGGGCCTAGCTTGCTGTGATCGACGCCGCTTGTAAAGTTCTGCCCGGCTGCGTAACGCTGGATCGAGGTTCATCGCAGTGATTGCACTTTGACAGTTGCGGGGGTTGAAACCGATAATGTCCGGTCTCTTATATTTTGCAGTTTCGACGCTTACGGCGCCTGTGTTCGGTGCTTTGCTGGCGCGTGACTGCCGCTACGGAATATCCCATGTTGCGACTGACCAATCTTAAGCTTCCTCTTGACCACAGCGAACAGGATCTGCGCAGCGCCATTGTGCAGCGGCTCGGCATTGAAGACGGCCAGCTACGGGACTTTAGCATCGTCAAGCGCAGCCACGATGCCCGCAAGCGTAACCATATTGCCCTGATCTATGCGCTGGATATCGACTGCGAAGTCGAATCGCGGCTGTTGACCGATTTCGCCCATGACGGACAGATCAAATCGAGCCCCGATACCCGTTATCAGTTTGTCACACAGGCACCGGCAACCCTGACCGAGCGGCCGATCATTATCGGTATGGGCCCCTGCGGTATGATGGCGGGTCTGATTCTGGCCCAGATGGGCTTTAAGCCGATTATTCTGGAGCGGGGCAAGGCGGTGCGTGAGCGTACTGTCGATACCTTTGGCCTGTGGCGCAAGCGTGAGCTGAATCCTGAATCGAATGTGCAGTTTGGTGAAGGCGGTGCAGGCACGTTCTCCGACGGCAAGCTCTACAGCCAGATTAAAGACCCGCGCCATCTGGGGCGCAAAGTTCTGGATGAGTTCGTCAAGGCCGGCGCACCGGAGGATATTCTGGTCAACAGCAAGCCCCATATCGGTACATTCCGGTTGGTAAAAATGGTGGAAAGTATTCGCCACAGCATCGAGCAACTGGGCGGTGAGATCCGTTTTGGCCAGCGTGTCGACGAACTGCAGATTCAAGACGGACAGATCGAAGGCGTGGTGCTGGCCGACGGCCAGGTGCTTCGAAGCCGGCACATCATGCTGGCGGTTGGCCACAGCGCCCGCGATACTTTCGCCATGCTGGAACGTCAGGGCGTACATATCGAAGCCAAACCTTTCTCCATCGGCTTTCGGATCGAGCACCCGCAATCGCTGATCGACAGTAGCCGGTTTGGCGATCAGGCCGGCCATGAACTGTTGGGTGCGGCGGATTACAAACTGGTTCACCATTGCGCCAATGGGCGCTCGGTGTACAGCTTCTGTATGTGCCCCGGTGGTCAGGTCGTGGCCGCGACCTCGGAACCCAACGCGGTCGTCACCAACGGCATGAGCCAGTATTCGCGCGCCGAGCGTAACGCCAACAGCGCCATCGTGGTCAGCATCACCCCCGAAGATTACCCCGGCGGACCGCTGGCGGGTATCGAGCTGCAGCGCCATTGGGAACGCAAAGCCTTCGAGCTGGGCGGCGGCGATTACAGCGCCCCGGGTCAGCGGGTCGGTGATTTCCTCGCGGGCAAACCCTCTACCGATCTGGGTAAGGTGGAACCCTCCTATACGCCGGGTATCCATCTGACAGACCTTAGCCCCAGCCTGCCGGACTACGCCATCGCGGCGATCAGGGAAGCGCTGCCGGCCTTCGAGCGCAAAATCAAGGGCTTTTCGATGGACGACGCCTTGCTGACCGGCGTTGAAACCCGCACCTCCTCACCGGTACGGGTTAATCGTGGTACCGACTGCCAGAGTATTAACACCAAGGGGCTCTACCCGGCGGGTGAAGGCGCGGGCTACGCCGGCGGCATCCTTTCGGCCGCTATCGACGGTATTAAAGTGGCCGAAGCCCTGGCTGTGACAATGGCTACGGAGAAGTAATCCGGGCAGAGAATTAACGTGCTGAGAAGTCTTGCAGGAATTGCCTGCTGCGCGGGATCGGGGGTTAGTCAATACCAGACTTTCGTGGTAGCGTGACGGGCGCGTTGCTGATAACGCGCTTAGGGTATGGCGGGATAATAAACAGAATAAACACGAGCCAAATGAATCGTGGTCAATTTGAGGAAATACGCATGAAGTTACGGCCATTTCTCGCTGCATCCGCAGCGGCGCTGGGTCTGAGTCTGGCAGGGCTGCCTGTGGTAGCGGCTGACAAACATGTGGCGATCACACAGATCGTCGAACACCCCGCGCTGGACGCGTGCCGCCAGGGAGTGCAGGACGAGCTGGCTGTTGCCGGGTATGAGGTGGGTAAGAACCTGACCTGGAGCTACGAGAGTGCCCAGGGTAACCCTGCAACGGCTGCGCAGGTGGCGAAGAAATTTGCTGGCGCAGCCCCCGATGTGATCGTGGCAATCTCGACGCCGTCTGCACAGACTGTAGCCGCATCGGCGCGGCATATCCCGCTGGTTTTCTCCGCGGTGACCGATCCGCTGGGGGCCAAACTGGTCAAGAACATGCAAGCCCCGGGTAAGCTGATCACCGGTATTACCGATATGTCGCCGATCGATAAGCACCTGCAACTGATCAAAAAAATCGTACCGACAGCCGCTAGCGTGGGTGTGATCTACAACCCGGGCGAAGCCAACTCGGTGAGCCTGATCAAGCGTGTTCATGACGAAGCGCCGGGCGCGGGTCTGAAGGTCGTTGAAGCGGCGGCAACCAAGTCCAGCGAAGTGCTGGCGGCGGCTCGCTCGCTGGTGGGCAAAGTGGATGTGATCTATATCCCGCTGGATAATACCGTGATTACCGCCCTGGAAGCGGCGGTGAAAGTGGCCGAGCAGAACAAGCTGCCGCTGTTTACCGGTGATACCGATTCGGTGCGTCGCGGCTCTATCGCTGCGGTGGGCTTTAATTATTACGATGTGGGTCGTCAGACCGGCAAGATGGTAGCACGGGTGCTGAACGGCGAGGCGCCGGGCTCTATCGCGGTCGAGCAGGTCGACAAGCTGGAACTGTACCTGAACCCCGGCGCGGCCGAGCGCATGGGTGTGACCCTCAGCAGTGCGCTGCTGGCTCAAGCCAAAGAGATCGTGAAGTAAACGCCATTTCAGTCCTGTTTACCGCCCTGTCGGGGCGGTTTTTGTCGGGCCATCGATGGCCCGATTTGAGCATATAAAAGGGAGATTCGTACCGCCGTGGGAGATATTGCGTGAGCCTGATCGCCTTTTTGGGTGCCGTCGAGACCGGACTTTTGTTCGGTCTCGTTGCGTTTGGGGTGTTTATCACCTTCAGAATTCTTGATTTCCCCGACCTGACCGTGGACGGCAGCTTTCCGCTCGGCGCGGCTGTGGCGGCCAGTCTGATCGTCGCGGGCTACAATCCCTGGCTGTCGACCGCTCTGGCCATGCTGGCGGGCGGTGCGGCGGGCCTGGTGACCGCCTGGATGAATGTACGCCTGAAGATCCTGCATCTGTTGGCGTCTATCCTGACCATGATCGCGCTCTATTCGATCAACCTGCGCATCATGGGGCGACCCAATGTGGCGTTGCTGGGGGACGAGACCCTGCTGACACCTTTCGAGAACCTGGGGTTGCCCTACTACGGGGTGACGCCGTTGGTGTTCCTGGTCATTACGCTGCTGATGGGGGCGTTGCTGGTCGGGTTTCTTAAGTCGGAAACCGGTTTGGCGATGCGGGCCACGGGCAGCAACCCCCGTATGGCAAGAGCGCAGGGGATTGCGACCTCCTGGATGGTGATGCTGGGAGTGGCGCTGTCCAATGCGCTGGTGGCATTGGCCGGCAGCCTGTTTGCCCAGAGCCAGGGCAGCGCCGACGTGACCATGGGGGTCGGTGTGATCGTGGTCGGGCTGGCGTCGGTGATTGGCGGCGAAGCGTTTATGTCGACCCGCACCATGCTGCTGGCGATTGTGGCCTGTCTGCTGGGGTCGGTCATCTACCGCCTGGCGGTAGCTTTTGCCCTGAACGCCGATTTTATCGGCCTGAAAGCGCAGGATCTGAATCTGGTCACGGCGGTGTTGGTGGCGGTCGCTATCGTCCTGCCGCAGATGAAACGTAACCTCCGGCAGCGTCTGGCGGGAGGTAAGTCATGATCGATGTACAGAATATCGCCGTGACCTTTGGTCAGGGCACACCGATGGAAAACCGCGCCTTGCGCGGTCTGTCGTTGTTTATCCCCGAAGGTGAGTTTGTCACCGTGATTGGCTCCAACGGTGCCGGCAAATCGACGCTGCTGAACGCTATTTCCGGTGAGATATTGATCGACAGTGGCCGGATCGGCATCGGAGAGCGCGATGTCAGCCGGCTGCCGACCGAGCGCCGTGCCGCAGATGTGGCGCGGGTGTTCCAGGACCCGATGGCCGGTACCTGCGAAGGATTGAGTATCGAGGAGAATATGGCGCTGGCGATCTGCCGCGGGCAGCGCCGCGGCCTGGGGCCTGCGGTGAAGCGCCAGTATCGCGAGCGCTTTCGCGAACGCCTGTCCCGGCTGGGGCTGGGGCTGGAAGACCGCCTGCAGGATCGCATGGGGCTGTTGTCCGGCGGTCAGCGTCAGGCGGTTAGCCTGCTGATGGCCACGCTGCAACCGATGCAGATTCTCTTGCTGGATGAACACACCGCCGCCCTGGATCCCAAGACCGCAGCGTTCGTGCTGGCCCTGACCGAAGAGATTATCGCCGAGCAGAAGCTTACCGCGCTGATGGTGACCCACAGCATGAAACAGGCGCTGTCGGTCGGACAGCGCACCCTGATGCTGCACGAAGGGCGGGTCGCCTTTGATGTTGCCGGTAGCGAACGCGAAGGCTTGGGCGTACCCGATCTGTTGGCGTTGTTTGAGCGCAAGGAAGGCCAGAGTCTGAACGACGATAGCCTGTTATTGGGTTGATGCTCGCTCGCTGTTGGGCGAAATCGTCGCTAACACCAGCCACCCGGTTACTCGGCCATTGGCTGGTTTTATTATCCGCTCAGCGCTCGGGTAACACCCAACTCGGGCGCGGGAAGTGGCAGGTATAGCCGTTGGGGAAACGCTCAAGATAATCCTGGTGTTCCGGCTCCGCTTCCCAGAATTCTCCCGCAGGCTCCAGCGCGGTCACCACCTTGCCTGGCCACAGTCCCGATGCGTTCACATCAGCAATGGTGTCCTGTGCCGTTTGCTTCTGCGTTTCGTCCAGATAGAAAATCGCCGAACGGTAGGCAGTGCCGCGGTCATTACCCTGCCGGTCCAGTGTGGTGGGATCATGGATCTGGAAAAACAGCGCCAGCAGGTCGCGATAGCTGATCTGTGCCGGGTCAAACACAATCTCGATACCTTCGGCATG
>JBFGYY010000144.1:0-6941 GCA_041587095.1 Motiliproteus sp.
GCGGCAGCTGCTTTGACAGCAGAGATGAAGACCATCTACGCAGTACGAGCCTGTACAAAGAAGCGGTAACCCGCAAGCGAGAACAGTTGAAACAACGACATAACCACGGAGAGGAATCTATGCCTCAGCTCTTTCGATCAGCCGGCACCGCATTACTCGGGTTGCTTATCACCGGCTCGGTGTACGCCGATATCCGGGTCGAGCAGCCTTACGCTCGAGCCACCCCGCCGGGCGCCGCCAACAGCGCGGCTTTTATGGTTTTGCTTAACTCAGGCCCCAACCCCACCTTACTGACCGGCGCCCATAGTCGCAGTGCCAAAAATACTGAAATACACAATCATGTGATGACCGGCACGCATATGCAGATGCGCCCGGTCGCACATATCGTGATTCCGGCGGGGGGGCAGGCCGAGCTCAAGCCCGGCGGCTATCACCTGATGTTACTGGGTTTAACCGGCTCACTGCGCAGCGGGGAGTCGATCGAGATACACTTGAGCTTCGATAATCAGCCGGCGCAATCGCTAACCGTTCCGGTGCTACCAATCGGTGTGACAGCGCAACAGGCAGGGAAACAAAACAACGGGGCCGGACAGATGCCGCACGGTATGCCGGAGATGCAGCCAATGAAACATCAGTCACAGCACTGACAAGACGCCGTCAGCGGCAGGTATCAAAGATCGTCGAGACAAAAGTCTTCCCACTGCGGCAGTGGTTGACCAAACTCGCTGGCAAGCGCTTCAACCCACAGTGCCGGGCGTTCGTGCAACCCGGCCTGCAGGTAGTCCCGGGCTTGTCGCGTCACTTCGCGCTTGAACCATTGGCCGTCGCCGGCATCCCCCCGGGTATTATCGGCGCTGATACGAAAACGGTGGCCACAGGCCCGGGAGAAGATCCACTCCAGCGCTTGCGGTTTAATCTCTACGCGTTCAAATTCGGCTTGCTCGACGGCACTGCGGCCATCGGGCCGGTACCAGTAGCCAAAATCGACTAAAAGTCGTCGTTCTGCGCCGGCCACACACCAGTGAGCGATTTCGTGCAAGGCGCTGGAAAAGTAGCCATGGGCAAACAGAATGCGGTGCTGGGGTGATTGTGAATCGGCGGGTAAATACAGCGGCTCATCACCGCCTCTGACCAGCAGGGTGTTGTAGCCTGGCTGAAATAAACGGTTAAACAGGCTGATCAGGCGGTCACACTCCTGATCGGCAGGCATCAGAACGACTCCCAACGGGTATCGTTCAACCACCAGCTCTGGCCGGTCAGACGATCAATGCGGGCAGCCACATAACCCTTGATATCACCGGCCGCAGCCTGCAGCACCACTTCGTAACGCGACAGTGGCGGTGGCGTTCTGTCGACAACTTCGACCCATTTGCCATTCAGGACCCGCCAGGTCTGTCCGCTGCTCTCTTCGTAGCGAAACAGAATCCAGTCTTTCTTCGCGCTGTAGGCGCTGACGATACGATAGCCGGCCTCGGACTGCACTGGCGAACTATTGGCCGCTAATGTCGATTTGATCTGCTCCAACTCCGTCAGAGACTGCTCCAGGCGATAGCCCAGCTCCGCAAGCGGGTCGGTCTCGGCAGCCGTTTTCGCCGGGAGCAGCTGGCTCAACGATAACTGCAACCGCTGCAGAGCCAGCAATTCCTGCTGGCTGCGTTGATCCAGTGCCTGACTTTGCTGCTGGATACGCATGATCTGCTCCTGCACCAGCGTAATTCGCTGTTCGAGCTGATCGAAGCGGGTATCGTTGTCGTCAAATCGACTGTTCAGGGTGTCCAGAGGGTCCGGAGCGGCTACTGCGGGCTGAACAGGAGCGGCAACGGGCACAGGCTGTGTCTGGCAACCCGCCAACACAACAACCCACAGCAACAGAAATATTTTTAGCATGGCGACACCCTTATCAACGGATCAGAGTTCGAGAATATCCAATAGTTCATGCTGCATGACTGTAGCACTGTCACGGTTCAGTTCCAGCGCCTGAAAGTCGAACAGATCCCGGTCAACCAGGTGCGAAGGAACCACCCGCTTCAAGCTGCTGAACATGACATCGATACGCCCCGGGAATTTTTGATCCCAGTCCTGCAGCATCTCCTTGATGACCTGACGCTGCAGGTTTTCCTGCGAGCCGCATAAGTTACAGGGAATGATGGGGAATTCTCGCAGCTGGGCATAAATTTCAATGTCCTGCTCCCGGCAATACGCCAGAGGGCGAATCACAATGTTTTTTCCATCATCGCTGCGCAATTTGGGTGGCATCGCCTTTAACTTGCCACCGTAGAACATGTTAAGAAAAAATGTTTCCAGAATATCGTCGCGGTGATGGCCAAGAGCGATCTTGGTGGCACCGATCTCTTCGGCAAACCGGTACAGGGTGCCGCGACGCATGCGGGAACAGAGTCCGCAGGTCGTCTTGCCTTCCGGGATCACCTCTTTAACGACCGAATAGGTGTCGCGTTCAACAATGTGGAAAGGAACACCAAGCCCGGTCAGATACGCTGGCAGAATGTGCTCGGGAAAACCCGGTTGCTTCTGATCCAGATTAACGGCGACAACCTCGAAGTTGACCGGCGCACTCTTCTGCAGGTTCATGAGGATATCCAGCATGGCATAGGAATCCTTGCCCCCGGAGAGGCAGACCATGACGCGGTCCCCCTCTTCGATCATGGCAAACTCCTCAATCGCCCGCCCCACATCACGACGCAATCGCTTTTGCAGCTTGTTGATCTGGTTTTTTTCGGTGGCGGAGGATACTGTCATGACGGGGCCTGCAGACGACTAGCGAAGATAAACGGATACGGCTAAAACCAAGGCGCGGAATTTTACGCGTAAATAAGCCCCATCACCAGCATTGCTGCTGAATCATCAACGATTGGCTCCCCGTTGCCGGAACAACTCTGCTGAAACGCCGAAGGGCGGGGTCAGGGGCTGAAACGATAACCCAGCACCAGTCCGAGACTGTTGCCGTTCACGCTCAGCGTCCCGACTTCATAATCGATGGCGGTAAATTTAAGCCCCAGATAGCCCCGCTCCCAACCAGTATAGTCCCACTCAGCCACAACCCCCGCCGCGTCTTCAAAGGCCTGACGGCCACTGACAATACCGCTGCCCTCGAGCTCCGGGCTCAGATGGTAGGTTACGCCGAGACCAAAGCGCGAGCGCTGTGCGTTAAAAAACAACTTGGCTTCAAGGGGAAAACGGCTCCAGTCAATGCTGCCGTTACTGCCATCGATGGTGTCGAAGCGGTAGCCCAGGGTCAGCTGCGCATCAACGCTATCCGATACCGGCAGCAACAGTCCGGCTGAAAGATCGATCAGACCACCCGCGTCTATCGACTGCGATGGCGCGTTCACAAACTGTACATCCACCAGCTCGTCGCCTCCCGCATAAAGGCCCGCTTCAATCACCGGCGTTACCGCCTGAGCCAACGACGGCACCAGTGCCGTGCAAAACATAAGCGCCGAACGGCATAACCCCAAAGACTTCAACATAGGTGCATCCTTACAATAGTGACGTTGATTCATTCCAAATAAGTCTAGCCTTTCACACAATGTGCTCCGAGCCGACCCCGCTTATGCCGTTTACACCACGGCGCGCGGATTCATGGGTGAGTCCTGCGGTTCCCGCTGACCAACCCAGACCCCCAGCAGCACCATCCCCGAGCAGAGTAACTGCAGCGGTGACAAACTCTCTCCCAGGAGCATAAAGGCAAACACCAGAGTAAACACCGGAATCAGATTCACGAACCCGGCGGCATGACTGGCGGGAATACGCGACACCCCGTAATTAAACATGCCGTAAGCGCCAATATTGATGAGCGTGCCCAAGAAAACAATCGCCCCTACCCCTTGGGCGTTAAATTCGCTGGGCAGCACCGTTTGCGGCAGCAACAGAAACGGGAAGAAAAACAGGCTGCCGATCATCGCCTGTAGCGCTGTCAGCAACCAGGGCGAGTAGCGGGCCGACAGGTGCTTGAGGCACAGGGTGTAAACCATGGCGCAAACCATGGCCATAAACTCCTGAAAATTACCCAGCATAGGGTTCGGTGCGCTTTGTTCGGCGCCCGATGCCAGGCTCAGCAAAACGGCCCCACCGATCGCCAGGGCAAAGCCCAGCAGCATATTACGGTGGATACGCTCCTTAAAAGCCACAAAGGCCCCCAAAGACACCAGCAACGGCAGCAAACTGGTGATCATCCCGGCCTGAGACGCGCTGGTATTCTGTAACGCAGCCGCTTCAAACAGAAAATACAGACAGGGCTCCCCGGCGGCCATCAACAGCAGGTAGCGCATATCTCCCTGCCGGTATTCAAAGCGCCAGATTCGCTTGATCACAAAAGCAAAACAGAGCGTAGCGATCAGCATGCGCGCAAAAATCACCACCATCGGGTCATACACGGCAAACGCCAGCTTCAGCGCAATAAACGAGCTCCCCCACAGCATCATCGCGCCAATTAGCGCGACAACCGGGATACGATTGGTCATGGATACAGACATGCAGGTTCCTAGGCTTGGCGGCGCATCTTACCCGAACGGCCGCCTGTTTTAACGACCGCCATTGTCAGAGAAACATCGAGACCTTTCAAGCACCGTCATCGGCAATATTCAACGCACGCTCTTAACCCAGCAGCCTCTCAAAGAGTCCCCCGGCGGGGCATCGATTTTTCCGGCACGAATCAACACGGGCTATCGGACCGATGCGCGTCCTGAGACAGCCTGCGACCAACCCCGCCGCACGCGCTAATTAGCAGGTGATACATAAACAGACATAGACAACACTCTCGCCACGAACGACTGAACCGGGCACTGGCAACACCCAGTCAGCCCGAGATACAGCCTGCCTGAGGCTGACAACCCGAGCACTCTCGCTGGATTTTTTTGACAAATGGCACGCGCACAATTTGACAAAGCCATGTTTTGGGATTATTTTCCCAAATAGAAACCAAATAAATACCGCCTTGATAAAGACACACGAATGAGGATCGCCGCCATGTCAGCCGCCCGAGATAACGGATCAACTACCCACCATCCCTTTGCCCCTCTCGCGACGAAGGCGCCTCGCCAGCCGCACTGCCAGCCGCTGGAGCCGGGGCTGCTGACCAAGGCAAAGTGCGCCTTTACAACCCGGCGTGTTGATTTCAGCCGCGCCACTCGTCTGCTCAGCGGTGATGTTCAGCCTCAAGCCGGTCAACTGGTGCTGGCTCGCATCGACAGGATTCGCCAACACGCCCGTATCGAGCTGCGTTGCGGACGGCGCGCCAACCTGTTTCCCGCTGACCTGGTGGTACTGAGCTACGGCAACCGCTACGCCACCGACCAGTTCGAGGCGCAAGTACCCGAAACGCTCGGACCCTGCCACATGGTCGCCGCGGGCGGCATTGCCGCACAGATGATTTCCCGCAATAGCAGCATCAAGCCCGCCACAGAAATAACCCCGCTCGGACTGCTGGCCGACGGCAACGGCAGCGCGTTGCACCTGCTTGATTTTGCGCTGCCTGAATCACCGCACAGCCAGCGCCTGCCACCAACCATCTGTGTGCTGGGTTCATCCATGAATGCCGGTAAAACCACCGCCGCTGCCGACCTGATCTACGGTCTGAACCAGGCCGGATTGAATGTGGGTGCCGCCAAGATTACCGGCACCGGCGCTGGCGGTGACGTATGGAAGATGACCGACGCCGGTGCGCAGACCGTGCTGGACTTTACCGATGCCGGTTTCGCCTCCACCGACCGGGTGGCACAGGCAGACCTGCAAGCGATCATGAGGCAACTGACCCAACATCTGGCCAGCCGCGGATCACAGGTCAACGTCCTCGAAGTTGCAGACGGTATTTACCAGCGTGAAACAGCAGCGCTGCTGCACGCCGCCTTTTTTCGCAATGGCATCGACGGCATCCTCTTCACCTCCGGCGATATGGTTGGCGCGGTAAGCGGTGCCGAACTGCTGCTCAATAAGCAGCTTCCTGTGCTGGGTATCAGCGGCAAGGTGACCCAGTCCGAGCTTTCGATTCGTGAAGTCATCGCGACCAGCGAGCTGCCGGTCTACACCCGCGCACAATTGCAGAACCCGGAGATCTGCCAACAGTTATTTGATTATCTTCAGAGCGCGCAGCAACTTCAGAGCGCACAACAACTGCAAGCCGCGCAGCAACAGCCGCTCCGATCGGCGGCCGGCTAGTCCGCCGGGCGCCGCCCCGACAACGGCGGACCCGTTACACATCCACTAAGACGCAGGTAATGCCATGTCCATGCCAGCCATTTACACCTCAGCGCGCAAACCGCTCCTGATTCGGCTGATGGCGAACGGCGTTGCACAAGCCCTGTGCGCCCTGCTCGGCCTGCTGCTGATTCGTCAGCTGTTCGCGTTGCTCGCGTCCCCCGTTGCCGATTCCGCCTGGATGCTCCCCATCGGCAGCCTGCTGTTGCTGACGCTGCTGACAGCCTGGCTGCGCCGCCAAGAACGCATCGACGCAGAATCACTGGGGCAAAGTTATGTCCACGAAGTCCGTCAGCAGCTGTTCGGCAAACTGCTCGGCCTGCCGCTGAATCAGCTGCAACAGTTGCGCAATGGCAGCCAGATGTTGCGCTTTGTCGGCGACCTGAGCGCCTTGCGCCAATGGATCGGTCTGGGCGTCAGCCGTCTGGCGATCTCCTCACTGACGCTGCTGTTTGGCCTGGCAGGACTCGCCTGGTTCGATCTGCGCTTAAGTCTGGCGGTTCTGGTGGTACTGGTGCCGCTAATCCTGCTGATGTTGCTGGAGGGCCCCAAGCTGGCAGAACGTATTCGCTGGTCACGCCGCAAGCGGTCGCAACTGGCGGCAAATGTACATGAAAAACTGGCCGCCATTGCCACCATCCAGTTATTCGGCCAGCAGCGACGCGAACGCGCCTACCTCCGGCGCCAGAGCCTGCGCGTCAGCGAGGCGATGGTAGCGCAGGCGGGCC
>JBFGYY010000145.1:0-6919 GCA_041587095.1 Motiliproteus sp.
ACGCTTGTCTGTACTTCATGTCACCGCTGTCAGAAGGCGTGACTGGTCAGATCCATTACGTAGACCACGGCGTTTGTATTGTTGGTTAACAACCATTAATCATCATCTCAAGGGGAGCTTTATGCTCCCCTTTTTTGTGGGATGAGTACCTCCCCTTATAGCGCCAGCGCTTCGCCGCTATTTACTTGCCGGACAACGAGGCAGGCATAGTAAACGGGCCAGCTCTCGCCTGAAGTTCAATGGCGTGCCAGCTGAAAAAATCGATCAACCCTGTGTTGTCAGTTTAACCAGCACGCCGGCACAGCAGCTTATTAAAGCACTGTCGAAAAAAAGGGAGCTTCATGCTCCCTTATTAACACCCAAAAACCGCCAGCCTGAATATTCCTACGACGGCTAGATTGGCGGTTTTTTAAACCTGTTTTTTCAAACCCAATTATTTAAGCCCAATTTTTTAGGCCCGGTTTTTTAGACCCGGTTTTTTAAACCCAAAGTTTTTCGGCTGAGCACCGGCCGGTCCGACATTTTAGCCGTTGCAGCACTCTGTGCTGGTGCCGAAGCAGACGAACCACCTGCGGCCATTGGTAAACCCGAACCTGCTACCGATTGACGCGAACGATCTGCCCGGCGCGGAAGCGGCGCGGGACTCCGGGACCGACGGCGAACAATGGTCGCCACCGGTGTCGTTTTCTCCAGTAGGCGCGGCCCCTGTCCCCCGCCCTTTGCCGGTGCAACCCAAGCGCGCGCCTGCAGGTCGGGTAACTGCTCGCGTGGTGTCTCACCTGCTGGCAGATTGACTTGCGGCGCAACCGCTGACTTAGCAGAAGACTTAGCAACGGCCTCATCACTACCAGGTTCATCACTACCAGGCTTGGTCTTGTTTCTATCTGCACTGGCCTCCAACGGTTCAAACGAATCTGGACTCGCAGAGGTCATGGTATCAGTGCCCTTCTGGCTGGACATCAGCGTACCCAGCTGCTGCAACCGGTTCACCATGATTTTTTCCTGCGCGGCAATCACGCTGTCCCGCTCTTGCAGCAAGGCGCTTTCTTTCAGCTCATGGGTTGTTTCAACAGCACTCTCGACAGCTCTTTCGACAACTTTCTCGACAACAAGGTCACGCTGCGAGGCGGGAGGCGATACTGCTGTTTTCTTCCCCGTTGCGCTGGCTGTGACTTGCGGCTTGATAACAACCTCACGCGCCGACTCATGCGCTGCTTCCGATCGACGCTTGGCGCAAGGCTGTACTCGCTTGAGTTTTGCCAGCAACGCCCCCAGCTCCTCTTGTAACTGAGTGACCAACGTCGCAGTTTCATCTGCCGGCCGCAACGACTGAACCAAACGGTCAACCGATTGCTGCGCCTGCTGCTGCGCTTGAGCCAGCGCATCATTGGCTGCCAACGACGCCGTCACAGCTTCTAAGGCTTTTTGCGACTGTTGAGCGGCTTGCTGCTGCAGTTGCTGCAACTGCAACATCGACTGTGCCGACACTGATAGTGCCTGCGACATCTGATGCGATTGCTGTTGCACCTCCTGCTGCACCCGACTCATCTGCTCTGCGCTACCCAGTGTCCTTACCAGCAGCGCGATCCCTTCGGCTAGCACCGCTTTCTCATCATTGAGCTGTTCAACCGGGACTTCTGCTGAAGCTCTCAACGCTGCGGCGGTCGCAGCGGCCGCTGTATCATCCGGCGCTGACGATACCGAGACTGACAACGTTGCTGGCTCGATTACAGCAGCAACATTCAAAGAAACATTGGGCTGCGATTCTTCTCCCTTCGACACAGAGCCTTTTTGCACAGCCGAACCCGATGGGGTGGACCGATCACAGGCTAATGAGGGGCTGTCATCACAAGTTGTTGGTGACAAAGCGGCAACGCCACCATCGTGACTGGTCACTTCTTGATCAGAACGCTTAGCAATGGCCGTCAACGTCGGGGCGCGCTCTGCCACAGGAGGTGTGCAGGGAGTCTCACCCGAGCCCTCTGTGCTCGATACCGGTGCCGTCTTTGAAACCTGCTGTTTTTTCAGTGCCGATTCCCAATCGGTATCCGCCTTCACGGCGCGGGATAACGCGGCTAGTTTTGCCGGAAATGCCGCTTTTTTCGCCGCCTGCTCAGCGTCATAGGCCTGCTTTTCAGCGGCCGCCTGCGCCAACAGCGCTGCAGCAGGATCTGCTTTAGCAACACTGCGCGACGGTTGGGCGGGTTTTTTCTTGCCAGGTGTTAGCTTCTTTTTCGCTGCCGCCACCACAGAACGCCCCGACTGTAGCGGGCGTTTGGCCGTAACGGCTCCGGTAGCTGGCTGGCCTGCAGCAGGTGTGCGCGGAACCGGAATTTCATCATCACCGTGAGCTTGACTGATCTCTTCCTGCAGATCCTTCATCCAGGCGCGATCCAGGTCCAACTTACTGCACCGTTTGACCACCGCATCTTTAACACCAAATTTATACGCGCGTAACGACCGCGCGATCAATTCAATCGTATGCAGCAATTCCATCTCTTTGAGTTCTTCAATCGAGTCCGCATAGTCAAGCTCGGTGATTGAAAAACTGGATTCACCCTGCTCCCGAATCTCGTGGTATAGCGGATAATCGAGGCCTGCTTCAGCAGCGCGCACGTAGAGAGCCCAGCGCTCGTAGATATCTCCACGGCAGGAACCAACGTAGTGCTGGCCTGTAATTTTATTCAAGATCTTAAAAACGACCACAAACAACCTTTATATCGGGAAAGTTAACAAAAAAATCACAACAGCAGACCTACGGATACAGCGTGCCATCAAAGCACAGCCTTCTTCCGGGACGGCAATGTGTTATGGAATGAGAAAGTGAGAAGCCTACCTGAACAAACAAAGCGAATAGGGGGGCAATTATACGCAGCTCAGCGCACATTAATAGAATTGACATTCGCGTTAGTTGGGATTTAGTCGTGCAAGGACAGTAAAAAAAACCAATGAGCGCCCTTCAATGTAGCCGCTCCTTGAAGACTCACAAACGACGCCCCCTTGTAACGATGGATAGCCGCCAAATCAAGTGTGAGATTTTTTCATGATTATGCTGAAAAAGCGTCGTTTGATACTTCTACGCTCACTGACTACTATACCTTCAATCCTGTTGCATTAGGTCTTACAGCAGACAATCTGGCTAGACGTTTTGTAATCCGATTTATTTGATTATTTCTAATTAATCGGCGAGTGCTCAATTGTATAGACCAAGTCCCTTTCATCGGGTCTGCAGGTAGTGCGAACGTAACAGTTTTATCCTCATCATCTTTTGCCCACCGCTTGGTGGGCTTTTTTTTGTGTGCATCTAATTGAAAGTGTTAGGCTGCATGTCCCCACTACATTGCGCCTCCTGACCATGCAACCCAACGATCTCTCTATTCCCGCCAACGGCAGCTACCAAATCCCAGCCGAACAGTCTGAAGCAGAAATAATCATCAAAAAAAGTCGATTCATCGCCCGTGCCGCTTTTGCCTGCGACCGTGAGCAGGCGCTGGAACTACTCGCTCAGGCACGCAAAGAGTTTCCCGATGCAAGACATCATTGCTGGGCTTATCTGCTAGGGACTCCGGGCAGTCCGCGCAGTCAGGCATTTTCTGATGATGGAGAACCGGGCGGAACCGCTGGAAAGCCGATTCTGAACGTCCTCCAGCATAAGGAGGTCGGTGATGTGATGGTTATTGTGATCCGCTATTTCGGGGGTATAAAGCTCGGGGCTGGCGGGTTAGTCCGTGCTTACGGCCAGGCCGCTCAGGCCTGCATGGCACGACTTAACTGCCGCCAACAGCTGGCACGTATCACCGTAACCGCTGTTTACGACTTCGCCCTGGAACAACCCGTACGACACTGGCTCGCCTGCAATGACGGTCAGGTACTCAGTGTTGACTACACCGAGCGGGTCAATATGTCGATCGCTCTCCCTGTCGATGCCGTTAAGCCATGGAAAGCAGAAGCGGCGAGACAAGGAATAATTTATTCAGCAGAATACGCGCCATTTAAGCAATAGATACCGGCTCAGTGATAGCTGACGCTTAAGCCACAAGTTAAGGCTAGTGCTTTTTCATCACGACCAAGTAGCCAGCCTGGGGTTGACCATCATAAAACTCATGTACGACCTCCTCCAGCGCGACTATTTCACAACCGGAAAACGCAGCGGCTTGCTGGATATGGCCCTGGTCATGAGCAAAGTGCATATTGTGGCGCAAGCTCACGCCGTCCTCGCCTTGCCCCTGCTCCCCTTTGTAGAGCGTCAGCATAAATAACCCACCGCTTTGAAGCCTGTCAGAGACGGCTTTGAACGGATGTGACAGTGCGCCAAATAATATAAAAACACCGGCGGCCGTGATCAGATCGAACTGGCGAGTATCTTTTGCCAATACATCGACAATTTCACCCTCAGCCAGCTCATCGTAAACTTTTTTCTGCCGCGCTACCGCTAACATATCCGGCGACAGATCGACCCCTACTAAACATGAGGCAACCGATCGAAGGTACACTCCACAGGCTCCGGTCCCGCACCCAAGATCCATAACATGCAGATTGCGAGCATCCGGCCAGTAAGTGTGCAAGGCCTGCTCTAATAATTCAGGGCCTTTGTACGAATCATCATCGTCCCAATGCTCAGCCTTTTTTTCATAGGCGCTCAATGTTGACCGGATCGGGAAACGCTCCGGCAGCGGCGCCTCATCTAGCAGCGCCAGGGCGAAGCGTATATCGTCATCCTCAGGGCTAATAGCCAGAGCCTTATGAAAATAAACAGCAGCCTGTTCATTCAAACCCAGCGCCTGATAGGTAAAGCCCAGATTTTGTAACGTAGACAGAAAATTCGGCGCAACTTTCAAAGCCTGTTCATAGCAGGCCAATGCCTCATCGTAACGTTTAAGATTACGGAAGACGTTCCCCAGATTATTCTGTATCTGCACCGAGTTCGGTCTGATCTCAGCAGCCCGCTTCAGCTGTACCAGAGCCTGGGCAGGACGCCCCTGCATGGCTAACAAATTTCCCAGCAAAAAATTAGCATCGAGATGCATCGGATGCTGACGCAGAATTTTGCGTAGCAACTTTTCCGCATCAGGCCATTTACCCGCTTCATAGTATGCGGAGGCCTTGGCCATGAGTTTCTGTGTTTTATCTGCAGCGTGAATGATCTGGCTCCTTCCCTGGCGGCTGGTCTGCTTTAACCCTTACGGGTCAACGAGAGCACTATCAGCCTGTGGTTAAGTGGCAACAAATCTACCCGCTTTCCCGGAATTGAGCAATCCTGTGGAGATCGTTGAAAGGCGCCCCGTCAAAACACAAGCAATACTGGCGGTCTGAGTTTTTTGTCCCATCTGCTAGGCTAAACAAGTATTGGAAAAGATGGGGAGCGAATGTGAATGACATTGAATTCAAACAACTACTCGATCGACAAATCGTACTTTTGAATGCCGTTAAAGAGCAGGGGCTATTAGCGGTATTACGGCATAAAAATGAAATGGAGCAGGGAGCCCGGGCGGTGATTGCTGAGTCTTACCGGCGACTTGAAAACAACGGAATCCACAACCCCGCCAACCTGAACAGCTCGCACGAAAAGTAGCGGTTCTTGCCGATAAATCACGCGAATAATCAGTCTTTCAGCAGCCACAATCTTGCCGCGCTAACATCAGTAAACAGTTGGGTTATAACGCCATTAATGACACAGACATTCCTCAGGTGGCAATACAGCGATTCATCCTTTTCGATGCGGCGAATAATGGCCATCCGCTGGCATTTCGGTACATCATGTTTAAAGTCAGCGGCTAAAATATCCAGATCAAGTAAACTCAGCCCGCTTAAGTCGGCCTGACGATAATCGACCAGGGCTCGGTCACGGCAATCAAAAAACGGCAGGGAATCTTCACGCGCTCCTTTTATCTCTCTTTTCGACAGCTTACCTACCTGTACCACCTCAACATAGCGCCCCCCTTCTGCCATGGTTACCTGCGTTGTCATGCATGTCTCCATATTGCGACAAGTATCGATCACAGCTCTTGACTCACTGTTCAATATAGCACCTCTTCCATGGCTTCATGTTTCCTGTCGCTACTGTCACTATTCACCTCTGATTGACGCAAAACAGCACTGAGCTTTTCACGTTCAGCTCCCGCCTAAAACTCTCAATCGATACTATGCACGGCTGAGCAGTGATTCCCAGACACACAAAACCTGACGCACGCTGAAACGTATCTTAGGAAGAATTACTACACTAAAATTTTTTCGCTGATCACGCCGCAGAGGACGCAGTTTCACTCACCGCGAAGCCCTGCCCCAGACACGCAACTGAAAGCAGATGCGGTAAGCCACTGAAACCTTTAGCCTCCGGCACCGGAATATCATCAAGAATCCGGTAGTTGTAGCCCAGAGTGCTGTGTAATCGCTTATACAGTCGGGCTCGCGTCATACCGGATACATTGAAGGCGAATTCATAGCCTTGCTGAATGGCCACATCGATCATCGCCTGACACATAAGCCTGAGCGTGGAAGGATCGCGATGCCCGGGCAGCAAAGCCATACGGGTCCATTGGCAATACCCCGCGCCGTCACCATCTACCGATGACAATATATGGCTCAAATTCAGCCCTTCCTGCTCCAGAGGCAAAGGAACGCCCTGCGCTCCAACGCGGCCAGATATGCGCGCGCCTCCGATACACTGTCCATTGGACAGAGCAACCATCACCTGGCCGCTACGATCAAACTCATCTTCAGAACCGTCAAATCCGAACAACCCCAAATCGTTACGAAAACAGAATTCACGAATCTGGTAATACTCTTTCAACAGCGCCTGGTTACGGGTAATTTCAAAATGGATAGGCACTTGTTTCTCCTTTTTGCTTGTCCAAGACTCACTAACAGAGCCATGGCCACAGCAAAACTGGTGCCAACAAAAAGATATGCATACAAATCA
>JBFGYY010000146.1:0-6891 GCA_041587095.1 Motiliproteus sp.
CAAAGCGTTACCGGCGACAAGCCATTATTGACTACCAGTTTTCAGCTGACACGCGCCACCATGTCGCCCCCTCCAAATCAAGCGCCACCCTCTACAGCTACTGCACATGTGCAGATTTCCCTGCTACACAGCCGCAATGAATTTTGAGCGCCGGATTCGCAAAAAACACCTATAGTTGACAGCTTTCGTTGGTGATAGAATATCATCCCTTAAATTCTGGAATCTATGTTCAATTATTCGTAGTTAATGGTTTAATGTTTATAAGCTGTTCTGCTCTGATTCGTCCCTCTGTCTATCCGGTAAATAGACAGTATCCGGCAAATAAACAGGGTTGATGCACTGTTTGTTGCGCGCAGGTCGGGTCTATACCGGCGAGATTCTCAGTCGTTTATTCAGTCTGCCAGATTACCCTAAATGGAAATAGCCTAATGTCCACTCCCGTCAAACTCGTGAGTATCTTTGTCGCTTTTGCCTGCGTGCTGTTGGCAATCAACTTCGGCTTGCGCTCTTCCATGGGCTTTTTCATGGCGCCGATCTCAACCGAGTTTGGTTATGGCCGAGAGGTGTTTGCGTTTTCGCTGGCGCTGCAGAATTTATGCTGGGGGCTGTTTCAGCCGGTCGCCGGGGCGGTCGCTGACAGGTTCGGTACCGTGAAGACGCTGATAGCTGGCTCACTGGTGTATGCGTTGGGGTTGTATGTCACGGCTGTAGCCGATTCCATGTGGGGCTTGCATATCGGCGCCGGTATCCTGATCGGCATGGGTATCGCCGGGACAGGGTTTGGCGTCGTGTTGCCAGCGTTGGCGCGAATGGTGGCGCCGGAAAAGCGTGCTTTTGCACTAGGCTTGGGTACTGCAGCGGGCTCCGCCGGTCAATTGTTAGTGATCCCGGTCGCGCAGGAATTTATCGCCACTTACGGTTGGCAGACCGCGCTGATCATCTTGTCAGCGGGTGCGCTTTGCATGCTGTTGCTGGCTTCACCTTTTCGCCGGGATGCCGGTAGTGCGTCGAGCCCTTCCACTGAGTCGCAGCAGAGTCTGCCCGAAGCCCTTCACGAGGCAAAAGGGCATGTGCATTACTGGTTATTGATCGCTGGTTTCTTTGTATGCGGGTTTCAGCTGGCGTTTATCACGGTGCATATGCCGGCGTTCTTAATCGATCAGGGCTTCGATGCCCAGGTGGCAGTGACCAGTCTGTCGCTTATCGGGCTGTTTAATATCTTCGGTTGCCTGTTGTCGGGTTCCTGGTCGGGGAAATACTCAAAGAAAAAGCTGTTAGGCGGCATATATGCCCTGCGTGCCATCGCCATTGCTCTGTTTATGCTGCTGCCGATCACGACAACGACGGTCTATCTGTTCTCCATTGTCACCGGCTTTTTATGGTTGGCGACCGTGCCGCCCACATCGGGGCTGGTGGCGCAGATGTTTGGCCTCAGGCATATGGGGACGTTGTACGGCATTGTGTTTTTGAACCATCAGCTGGGGTCATTTATGGGCGTGTGGCTGGGGGGCTATCTGTATGACCAGACCGGTGCTTATACCGTCGTTTGGTGGGCTGCCTCCGGTATTGCACTGTTGACAGCGTTGATCCATATCGTGATCGATGAAAGGCCGGTATTGCGCCTGCGGAATCAGGCAAGTCTGCAGACGGTTTAGGCGTCCTGTCGGCTAGAGATTGTCGCCTAAAAACTATCGCCTAAAAACAGTCGCCTAAAAACTATCGCCTAAAAACAATGGCCTAAGAATATCGCCTAAAGACTGGCGGCTACAGGCTGGCGGCTAAAAATTGCGCTCTATCGAAGCGATCTCTTCGCGGGTTAAGGCGCGGTATTGGCCCGGTGCCAGCGTCGGGTCGAGAATGATATCGCCAATCTGTTCGCGGTGCAGGCCGGTCACGCGATTTCTGAAACGTCCGAACATGCGTTTGATCTGGTGATAGCGCCCCTCGTGTAGTCTTAGCCTGACGCGACGTTCGGCAAGTTGCTCCAGCGCTACCGGCCGGGTTGTTATCTGCTCAAATGAAAAATAGATCCCTGCAGCAAATAGTCTGGCCGTCTCCGGATGCACCGGGTCTGCGAGCTCAACATGATACACCTTGGCGATATTTCTGTCCGGTTCCGTTAAGGCCCGTGACCAGCGTCCGTCATCGGTGATCAGCAACAGTCCTGTACTGGCCCGGTCGAGTCGCCCGCCAATATGCAACCGTTCCCGTTCGGGCTCGTCCAGCAACTCCAGAGCCGTCGGGTGCTGCGGATCGGTGGTGGCGCTGAGGTAACCAGCAGGTTTATTCAGCATGAAATAGCGGGGTTGGCGTGCCTGTAAAGGCTGGTTGTCGAGTTCAATGGTACTGAACGTGGTGACGGGATGCCGGCCGGACCGGATCACCCTGCCATCGACCCGAACGCTACCCAGAGCGAGCCAGCGCTGAGCCCGTTGTCGGCTGCCCTGGGGAAGATTTGCGAGATAACGATCCAGGCGCATTATCGAACGCTCTGCGCATTAAGCAGGCGTGGCACGGCCTGTTTGGCGGTTCGGGTCAGTTTCTGCATTAGCGTGAAAGACAGGTCGTGAACGGGATACTGCTGTTTGATATCGCTCAGCATAGCCAGCCATAGATGTGCGGTCATCTCCGCATCGGCGAGGGCGCGGTGATAGGTGCCGTCAGTTGGCAGGTCCTTGAAGCGAACCAGGGTGCCCAGCTTATGGTTCGGCGCGTCAGGGTAGAGCCGGCGAGCGGCAAGCATTGAGCAGGCGAACTGCCCCTGGCAGGAAATACCGATATGCTGCAGCTCTGCGTCGAGAAAGCGCCGGTCGAAAGAGGCGTTATGCGCTACCAGATTATCGTTGCCGATAAACCGGGCAAACTCGGCCATAACCACTTCAACCGGTGCGGCGCTGGCCAGCATGGCATTGCTTATCCCGGTGTAGTTCTCAATAAAACCGTTAATCCGGCAGCCCGGATTCATCAGGGCCTGAAATCGTTCGCCGATTACGCCGCCACTGATGCGCACCGCACCGATTTCTATGGCGCGGTCGCCCTGATCGGGTGACAGTCCGGTTGTTTCAAAATCGAGTACCACGACCGTATCGGCCTGGCTATCACGGGGGGAGGGCATGGGTATCTCCACTGAATTAGCCGGCTATTGTATCGCCACCGGGTTATGCAGAGCCAGCCGTCGCGCCCGTCTCTTTACAGTGACATGCCGCTTGCAGGGCGCGCGACCAACTACACTTACCTTTTAACGCAAAGTCAGGTGTTAGTGGGGGGGCTGTATGGAAACGCAAAAGACCGCCTTTCGTACCGAGCGTGATAGCCTGGGTACGGTCGATGTGCCGGAGCACGCGCTGTACGGCGCTCAAACGCAACGGGCCATTAATAATTTCCCGATCAGTGATATGACGCTGCCACGCAGTTTTTTGCGTGCGCTTGGCCTGGTCAAAGGCGCCTGTGCCCGGGCGAATGGTGAACGTAAGGGGTTGCCGCCGGCGATTGCCGATGCCATCTATCAGGCAGCCGGGGCGGTGGCGCGGGGTGAATATGATATACACTTCCCCGTCGATGTGTTCCAGACCGGTTCCGGTACCAGTACCAATATGAACGCCAACGAAGTGATCGCAACGTTGGCATCAAGCCTTGTTCATCAGGCGGTGCATCCCAATGATCAGGTTAATATGGGGCAAAGCTCCAATGATGTGATACCGACCTGTATCCATCTCAGTGCGGCGCTACTGGTGCATGATCGTCTGTTGCCGGATCTGGCTCATCTGTCTGTTGTTATCGAAAACCGAATGGTCGAGTTAGAGGGTGTGGTGAAAACCGGCCGTACCCATCTGATGGATGCCATGCCGGTGACCTTTGCTCAGGAAATGAGTGGTTGGCAGACGCAGATTAACCATGCGCAGGCGCGAATTCAGGGCGTGCTGCCGCGGCTTTGTCAGTTAGCCATCGGCGCAACGGCGGTGGGGACGGGGGTTAATGCACCAGCGGGGTTTGCCGAGCGTGTCTGTGAGTTGTTAAGCCTTGAGACGCATCTCGATGTTAATCGGGCTGACAATCCGTTCGAAGCGCTGAGTTGTCAGGATACAGCGGTGGAGCTGAGCGGTCAGCTTAAGGTACTGGCCGTCGCACTGATTAAAATCTGTAACGATTTACGCTGGTCGGGCAGTGGCCCGCTGGCGGGGCTGGGTGAAATGACGTTGCCACAGCTGCAGCCCGGTAGCAGCATTATGCCGGGTAAAGTGAACCCGGTTATCCCGGAGGCCGTGATCATGGCCTGTACTCAGGTTATCGGTAATGATACGGCGATTACCCTGGCGGGGCAGTCGGGCAACTTTCAACTCAATGTGATGCTACCACTGGTGGCGCATAATCTGTTGCAGAGCATCGAGTTACTGGCCAACAGCTCATTAGTGCTGGCCGGTAAAGTGATTCGCGGATTGGAAGTGAATCCCGAACGCATCGCACAAACGCTGGCGCGTAACCCGATACTGGTTACCGCGCTCAACGAAGTGATCGGCTATGAAATGGGGGCGAAAATTGCCAAGCAGGCCTACACCGAAGGTCGACCGGTCCTGGATGTTGCGTTGGAACTGACCGGCATGGATGAAGCGACGTTGCGCGAGCTTCTTGACCCGAAGCGTCTCACAGAGCCTGCACGCTGATTGAGTAAAACCTGTTCGTATTGTCATCCGTGACTGATAGCCGGCAAGTAGGGCGGCGTCTTTTGCAGTCTTGATCACTTTCCCAGAGACAAATGCCTGTGCGCCGCAACGCTCTGGTTTGGCGTCTTGCGGTGATTGGCTAAGTGATGCTGTGAAAGGTAGAGCGGGACTTGATTAAGTACGCAGCTAAACGGTTGTTCAGAGGAGGGCATCGCTTTAAGTCTGCTGAAAATTGCCTATAGTTAACGGGCTTAGCGCTTTCAGTCTCAGGACGAATAATAATAAATACACCGAGGATGTCATGATCAAGACCAAGATGCTGCCCGCCGCACAGGGGGCCTACGCGTACCCGTTGCTGATAAAAAACCTGCTACTTTCAGGACCGCGCTACGAACCCGATCGCGAGATTATCTATGCCGATAAGCTGCGATATAACTACACCACGCTTATCGAACGTATCTGCCGTCTTGCGGGGGCGTTAAGCGCTGCGGGGGTGAAAGGAGGGGATACGGTCGCGGTGCTGGACTGGGACAGTCATCGCTATCTGGAGTGTTTCTTTGCCATTCCCATGATCGGTGCGGTGTTACACACGGTGAATATACGCTTGTCACCCGATCAGATCGTTTACACCATGAACCATGCCGAAGATGACGTGGTTCTGCTCCATGATGACTTCTCGCCGTTGATCGAGCAGGTGCACAGCGAGTTGAAAACGGTCAGAGGTTATATCCAGCTCACCGACAGCAGTGCATCCCGGGTGGATTTACCCATCATTGGCGAATATGAAGCGTTGTTAGCTGCCGCCCCCGCCCACTATGATTTCCCCGATTTTTCCGAAGATAGCATCGCCACCACCTTCTATACCACGGGCACAACCGGTAATCCCAAGGGGGTTTTTTTCAGCCACCGTCAGTTGGTATTGCACACGATGGCGATGGTCGGCAGTTTGGGGGCATTTGACGGAATTCCGCTCCTGCGTTCCAGTGATGTCTATATGCCAATCACCCCTATGTTCCATGTACACGCCTGGGGCGTTCCCTATGCCGCTACGCTGATGGGCGTCACCCAGATTTATCCCGGACGCTATGAACCCGATGCGTTGGTTCGCCTGATTCGAACTCATAACGTGTCGGTATCCCACTGTGTACCGACCATCTTGCAGATGGTTCTGGGCGCCGAGGAGGCGAAGCAGACCGATTTTAGTGGCTGGAAATTAATTATCGGCGGTAGTGCCCTGACCCAAGGGCAGATCGAACAGGCGGCAGAGTTGGGCATTGAATTGTTCAGTGCCTATGGAATGTCAGAAACCTGCCCGATAATAGCGACGGGTTACCTGCGGGCCGACGAAATTAGTCAGCCGATGGCGCAGCAACTTCATCAGCGAACCAAGACCGGCATTGCCGTGCCGATGGTCGATCTGCGCATTATCGACGCGCAGGGAGCGTTTTTGCCACACGATGGTGAAACCGTAGGTGAACTCGTCGCCCGGGCTCCATGGCTGACACAGAGCTATGTCGGTGAGCCGGATAAGGGGGCTGAATTGTGGCGCGGCGGTTGGCTGCATACCGGTGATGTCGCCTCTATCGACCCGCGCAGTGTTGTCGAGATTAAAGACCGGATCAAAGACGTTATCAAGACCGGTGGTGAATGGATCTCGTCGCTGGAGCTTGAAAGCTTAATCAGTCAGCACCCGGGGGTCGCGGCGGTGGCGGTTGTTGGTGTGCCCGATGAGCAGTGGGGTGAGCGGCCGCTTGCGTTGATCGTGCCCGTCGACCCTGAACAGTCTCTCAGTGAAGAGGAGATTCGAATACATCTGATGCAGTATGTTGAGAGTGGCAAACTGAATAAATGGGCGATACCCAAGGCGGTCAGAACAGTTGATGATATTCCCAAAACCAGTGTGGGCAAAATCAACAAAAAAGTCATTCGGTCTGATTACGGATAAGTGAGACCGCATAAGGCCACGAAGTGGCGCAAACGCTGATGATGTCTGGCGCTTGCGTCGCTAACGGGGGGCGAAGACCGCCGATCAAATTTTATCCGGTTGCGGATAGATATCCTTCAAAAACCGTTGATGGTGCTCATAGCTTTGTTCCAACACGCCACTGATCGCCTCACGGGCTTCGTTGACGGCTTTGAACTCCTCCTCGGCAATTTCCAGAATTTTATTGTCCAGCTCGTTAATATAGTCAATTTGCAAGGCGGTACCGGCCTGGGGATCCTGAACTTC
>JBFGYY010000147.1:0-6890 GCA_041587095.1 Motiliproteus sp.
GGTACCGGTCAGTGAAGACAACGAGCCGCTGCTTCCGTTCGCCGTAATCGCAAACGTCACGGCTTCACCCGATACCGGATTGCTGTTCGCATCTACTACCGTCGCCGTCACGCTGGTCGTGCCGTTAGGAAGAATGGTGCTTGGCGCAGCAACGACTGTCGCTGACGCCGATACGCCAGCAACAAATGCGACGCTGGTGTTGGCTGAGAATCCGCTGGCGGTTGCAGTCACTATTGTCGAAGCCGCAACAGTTCCGCTGGTCAAGGTTGCTTCTGCAATACCATTAGCATCTGTGTTAACGCTCGCAGTTATGGCACCTAAGGTTGAGACAAACGTAACAGGTAGCGCTGAAACCGGATCTCCATTGGTATCGACAACCGTGGCCCGAATAATGGTTGTTGAACTACCATCAGCGATAATCGACGAGGCTCCCGCCAGTAAGCTAATGGATTGAACAATCGTCGAAGAGGTGCTCACCACTACATTGGTTGTGCCGGTTTGAACATTGGTCGTCAGCGCACTTACCGTGTCTGTTCCCGTTGCTGAGCCCGCCGTGTAGGTCACGCTGGCTTGCCCGTTTGCGTTGGTTGTGGCGTTCAGCGAGGCCAGTGCACCTCCGGTGGCGTTGGTTGGCACGGAAAAAGTAAGAATAGTGCCTCTTACAGGATTGCCATTGGCATCCAATACTGTTGCTGTAACCGAGGTAGAGCCTTCAGGAGCAATTGTCGCAGGTGCAGCAGCCAAAGTGACGGTATCAGGCACATCCGCTTCAAACTCAACACTCGCTGCTGCTGCAAAGCCACTCGCAACGGCCTGAATATCGGCGGTACCCGCGGTTACTACGCTTGTCAGAGTCACTTCAGCCAGACCATTGACATCCGTTGTGCCACTACCGCCAATAGTGCCAAGACTCGTAGTAAAGGTAACAGGAACAGATGAAGCCGGATTACCCGAGGCATCCAGCACCGTCGCCCGTACAAGCGTATTGTCGTTACCATTAGCGGTAATCGACGGTGCACCTGTAGTTAAACTCACAGAACCGATAACAACGGCTGAAGCACTGACAACTACATTGCCATTGCCAAACTGAGCATTGGCAGTCGTTGCGCGGATAATATCAGTGCCCACGCCTGCGCCGGCGGCGTAATTAACCGATGCCTCGCCATTAACATTAGTCTGGGCCGTGAGCGTCGCGAGGCTACCGCTACTGTTATTTGTGGCAATAGAAAAAGTGATGTCGGAATTAGCTACCACATTGGAATTGCTATCCAGGACAGTAGCAACAATCGTGGTCGAGTCGCCTGGGCGGACAGTGCTCGGGGCTCCAACAACGGAAACGGAAGCTGGTGCACCGGCCGCCATGGTTACGTCTGTCTGCGCTGAAAGGACTCCTCCGGCACTAGCACGCAGAGTCGAGATACCTATCTGCGTCGGACTGGTAAGTGTTATTTCGGCGATACCGTCTGTGCTTGTCAGAGAGGAGCTCCCCGAAAGAACCCCTAGCGTTGATGTAAATGAAACAGCAGCACCTGACATGACCAGGCCAGCAGTGTCCAGTACTGTAGCTCTAACGACTGTCGATTCCGAACCATCGGCAATCAAATCTGAACCACCAACGAACAGCGTCACGGAACCTACGCGCTGTGTCGTTGTAGTCCCACTGGTCGTACCGCCAGTCGTAGTTGTCCCTGACGAAGATGAGCTTCCACTCCCTCCCCCACACGCCACCAGAAACTGGAGCAATAAGAAAGTGTAAAAGGCGCGTGACAGCAGCTTCTTCATTCTATGATTCCCTGAAAACAAAGCTAGTTCGCGCGCCAGGAGGTGTCTGAGGTGCTCGTGACGCGTTGGTATCCGGTTTAACCCCGCGAGGATAACATAGGGTTTTTTCGATAAAAAGCCGCAAAATCCACCAGTAAGGCGAATAGTTGCGGCTGTCGGGCAGTCAACGCTGCCTGTTTGTCACTGGAAATGCAGCTAATCAGCTGTGTTCTTGCAGAAACGCGACGTCGAGCTCAAGATCTTCATTGCTGTTAATACCCACGCCCTGATCACGGATATTGCGGGCGATCTCCTGTGCCTCGCTCAGCGAATGCATGCTGTAGGTCCCGCACTGGTACTCATTCAGCTCGGGAATCTCACCCTGATCCTTAACGTTTAACACATCTTCCATCGCCGCCAACCAGGCTTTGGCAACGCGTTCCGCATCCGGCGATCCGATCAGGCTCATATAAAAGCCCGTACGGCAGCCCATGGGCGAGACATCGATAATCTCGACGCCATCACCGTTCAGGTGCTGACGGATAAAACCGGCAAACAGATGCTCCAGGGTGTGGATGCCCCGTTCACTGAGAATGCTTTTATTCGGCACACAGAAGCGCAGGTCGAATACAGTGATAACATCGCCACCCGGGGTCTTCATCGTTTTCGCAACGCGCACCGCCGGTGCCGCCATGCGGGTATGGTCTACGGTAAAACTATCTAATAGTGGCATAATTACAATTCTCTTATTTATTCACACCTACAGCGTTAGCAAACACCTACTTACAGACGCAATAAGTCGTTAATAGTCCAGTCCCAGACGGGGCATTTCGATCATGGGGCAGCGATCCATCACGACGGTCATACCATAGTCCGTGACATGGCGCGCGGCTTCACCATTAACAACCCCCATCTGCATCCAGATGTAGCGCGCCTTGATGGCGATCGCCTCATTGCACACTTCCGGCACCCGATCCGAGCGGCGGAATATATCGACCATATCCACGGGCTCAGGAATATCAGCCAGCCGCGCGTACACATGCTCACCGAGCAGGGTACTGCCCTCAAGCTTAGGGTTAACCGGGATAACCCGGTAGCCCCGCTTCTGCAGATAGGCCATGACGCGATGACTGTCCCGGTGCGGCTTCGCGCTCGCGCCCACCAGTGCAATTGTCCGGGTATCGGTCAGAATTTTTCGTAACAACGCGTCTTCATACTGTAGATGCATGAACATTTCCTCCGCAAGTTGGACAGGCAGGATCCCTGCGTAAACGCAACGTCCGCCAATCGCTGTGTTTTGCGTCCAGCATCAGCAGTCGCCCGACGAGGGTCGTGCCAAAGCCAGTAATCAGTTTAATCGTTTCCAGCGCCTGGGTGGTACCGATCATGCCGACTAAAGGTGCAATCACGCCGCTCTCCGAGCATGTTAATTGGGCATCATCGCCATCCGGGTACAAACAACGGTAGCAGGGGCTGTCGGCCCGGCGTGAATCAAACACCGTGACCTGGCCTTCGAGCCGGATTGCCGCACCGGAAACCAGCGGGGTGCGCTGCTCAACACAGCATTCATTGAGTAAAAAGCGGGTCGAAAAATTATCGCTGCAATCCACAACCACGTCGGCCTGCGCCACCTGACGGGCCAGCGCCTCACCGTCAAGACGGCAGGCGAGAGTTGTCACCGCCACACCAGGATTGATCGCCGCGATGCTGTCCTTGGCAGAATCGACCTTCAAACGCCCGATATCGTCGGTATGGTGTGCGACCTGACGCTGCAGGTTAGACAGATCAACCTCATCAAAGTCGGCCAACACCAGATGCCCGACGCCTGCAGCGGCCAGGTACAAGGCGACCGGAGAGCCCAGCCCGCCCATGCCAATCAGCAGGACGCGAGCGGCGAGAAGCTTCTCCTGACCAGCGATATCAAGATCCGGCAGCATGATCTGCCGGCTATAGCGCAGCAACTGGTCATCATTCATAAGCTAAGCCTGCCTTGTCCAGTACGACGTACTGCGGTTGATATATACCTATCATAGCCACCTGCATGACAGTAACGACCTGCCCTTCGACTGACACCGTACAGGGCCTTAGCCGCGCTGCCCCAGCGTAACACGCTCCTGCCCGGCAAGGTCCTGACGGGTATCGACCTTCCGATAGCCGAGATCACGCAGGCAGGCCTGCACGGCCCTTCCCTGCTGCCAGCCATGTTCCAGCAACAGCCAACCGCCCGGTTTTAAAGCCTTCAGCGCTTGTGTTGCGATACTACGAATATCAGCCATACCGGACTCTCCCGCCACCAGCGCCGACTCGGGTTCAAAACGCACGTCGCCCTGCTGCAGATGCGGGTCTTGCTTATCGATATAAGGGGGGTTGCTGACGATCATATCCTGCGGCTCGCCAAGCGCCTGACACCAGTCGCTTTCGAGAACCCGCACATTCTCCAGCCCGTGACGACGCCGATTGCGCTCTGCCAGCGCGACCGCCGCGGGCACCCGGTCCAGCGCGCTTATCTGCCAACCGGGACGCTCACTGGCCAGCGCCAGCGCGACGGCCCCCGTACCGGTGCCCAGATCGGCAACCCGGGCGTTGTCAGGGCAGGGCAGTTCCAGGGCGAGTTCGACCAGCAGCTCGGTATCGGGACGCGGGATCAGGGTATCGGCGCTGACTTCCAGCTCCAGCGTCCAGAATTCGCGAAAACCAACCAGATGCGCAACCGGCTCGCCACGCTTGCGCCGCGCCAGCAGTCCAAGAAACGCGAACTCCTGCTCAGCGGTGAGGCTGCGTTCCGGCCACGTATACAGATAAGCCCTGGGACGCTGCAACAGGTGCTGCAGCATAACCTGCACATCCAGTGCGGCAGAATCGGAAGCCGCCTCCAGCTGACCGGCGCAGGCCAGCGCCTCGGCGATAGTCAGAGTCACAACGGCATACTCATGTTCACGAATGGTTCATCACAGGTGCTCAGCCAAGCGGGATCAGTCACCCATGGCGGCCAACTGTTCGGCCTGGTGCTCCTGGATAAGAGGATCGATCACCGCATCGACCTCACCTTCCATCACCTCGGCCAGCTTATACAGCGTCAGACCTATGCGATGGTCGGTTACCCGCCCCTGTGGATAATTGTAGGTGCGGATCCGCTCCGAGCGATCACCGCTACCGACCAGGCTTTTGCGCGCATCGGCCTGCTCCGCCGCCTGCTTCTGGCGCATGCCGTCAAGAATGCGCGATGCCAGTAGCGACATAGCCCGGGCACGGTTCTTATGCTGCGAGCGCTCATCCTGACATTCGACAACGATGCCGGTAGGAAGGTGAGTCAGGCGGATCGCCGAATCAGTCTTGTTGACGTGCTGCCCGCCGGCACCCGAAGCACGAAAGGTGTCGATACGCAGGTCATTCTTGCTGATCTCGATCCCTTCCACCTCTTCCACCTCGGGCATCACCGCCACGGTGCAGGCCGAGGTATGGATCCGGCCCTGGGATTCGGTTTCAGGCACCCGCTGCACGCGGTGCGCACCGGATTCAAATTTGAGCCGGGAATAGACATCTTTGCCGACCACACGGCTGATGATTTCGCGGTAACCGCCATGCTCACCGGCACTTTCGTTAACGACCTCGATGCGCCACCCTTGTCGCTCCGCATAGCGCGAGTACATCCGGAACAGGTCACCGGCAAAAATAGCCGCTTCATCACCGCCGGTTCCGGCACGGATCTCCAGGAAGGTATTGTTCGCATCGTTCGGGTCTTTGGGCAGGAGCAGCTTCTGCAACTGCAGCTCGTGCGCCTCGACGCTGGCACGCAGCTCCTTGAGCTCCTCTTCAGCCATTTCACGCAGATCCGGATCGCTGTCTTTCAGCATCTCCTGGGCTGCCGCGATATCCTCCAGAGTCTGCTGGTAGGCAGCGAAAGCCTGCACGACGGACTCCAGCTCCGCGTACTCTTTGGAGTAACTGCGAAACCGGTTTTGATCGCTAATCACGTCGGCATCGCTCAGCAGGGCAGCAAGCTCTTCATACCGCTCGCTGAGCGCTTCCAGTTTAGCAACGATAGAGGGTTTCATCGGCTCGGGTCTTCACTCTGTTTGGGAGCCAGTTCAAACAGCTCCTGGGTCAAATGCAATAATTCGTCACGGCCCTGGGCGCTGGCTTTTTTCATCTGCACACTGGGGGTGTGTATCAGCTTATTGGTCAGTCCACGGGCCAGTATTGCCATCACTTCGGCGGCGTCTTTACCCCGGTGCAACTGCTTGATGGCCTTATCCAGCTCCTGGTCGCGAATCTCTTCGGCGCGCCCGCGCAGGGCGCGCAGTGTGCCTACGGCATCCAGCGATCGTAACTGGCGCATAAACTCCAGCGTGCCGTGCTCGACGAGCGCTTCGGCCTCACGCGCCGCATCTTCCCGGGACTTGACATTTTCTTCGATCACTTCACGCAGATCATCGACGCTGTAAAGGTAGACATCATCCAGCTCACCCACCTCGGGCTCGATATCCCGGGGCACAGCGATGTCCACCATAAACATCGGCCGGTGCTTGCGCTTTTTCAGCGCCCGCTCCACCGCCCCCTTGCCGAGTATCGGCAACTGACTGGCGGTCGATGAGATGACGATATCCGAGCTTTCCAGTGCCTGAGGGATCTCGGACAGCAAAATCGCTTCGGCGCCGAACTGCTCGGCCAGCGCCTGGGCGCGCTCCAGGGTCCGGTTTGCCACAACGATCTGTTTGACGCCGGTCTGCACCAGATGGCGCGCCACCAGATCGATGGTCTCGCCGGCACCAATCAGCAACGCCCGGCTCGTGCTCATATCCGCAAAGATATGTTGCGCAAGACTTACAGCCGCGTAGGCCACCGACACCGGGTTTTCACCGATAGCCGTCTGTGTGCGCACCTGCTTGGCGACCGAAAACGCCTGCTGGAACAGTCGCCCGAGGTCGGCATTGATGGTCTTGGCGGCCTGCGACACGGCGTAGGCCGATTTCAACTGCCCCAGTATCTGCGGTTCCCCGAGTACCAGAGAATCGAGTCCCGAGGCGACACGCATCATATGGCGAACTGCATCGTCGTCCCAGTGTATATAGCTACAGGCCTGCAGCTCTGTTAAATCCACGCCATGATAACGTCCCATCCATTGCAAC
>JBFGYY010000148.1:0-6890 GCA_041587095.1 Motiliproteus sp.
GGAGAACGGCACGGCCCAGCGCCTGATGCCCGGGCGGCGGACAGGCTGTGGCGTACTGCTCAGCTCACGCTTGGCAGCGGCCATCAGTCTGGCGTCAACGGCCTGTGAAGGGGGGGCAGACTCATCCTTGCTGGCGGCGTACAGACCGGAGAGATCGGAGTCTCCGTCAAGGTAGTCATCCAGTAGGTCTTTATCGCTCATAGGGCCTCCATACCGGCACGCAGTTTTGTGACGGCGTACCGCAAACGGCTTTTGATGGTGTCGATACTGACCGCAGTGATCTGGGCAATTTCTGTCAGTGACAGGCCGCTTTCCTCTTTGAGCAGAAAGGCCTCCCGTTGGGCGCTGGGCAGTTGGCCAATCAGCCGCAGCAGTTGTTGCAGCTGTCGGTTCTGTTCGGCACAGGTATCGGGCTCGATACGTTCATCGGCGATGATCTGTTCCGACTCAGCGCCGTGATAGGAGCGCGGCAGGCTGCGCTGCTGCTTGCGGTAATGATCGACCAGAACCGAGCGGACCAGTGTCCAGAGGAAGGTCTTGAAGCTGGCGGACGCTGTGTAGCGTGTGCGGGCGTTGATCAGGCGCATAAAGGCCTCCTGCAGCAGCTCTTCACCCGACTCGCCGACCTGACGCCGGTAAAAACGCAGCACCGGCGCTTTGTGACGGGCGTAAAGGGCTTCAAAAGCCGCATAATTGCCGTCTGCGTAGTGCTGCATCAATGCCTCGTCCGAGGTGCTGGTATCCATGGCCAAGCAGGGTACCGGAAGGCGCTATTGTGCGCCAGCCCGGCTGATCTGGACGGGAGTATCCAGGCTGGCCGCCATGCCGAGCATGCGGATAAACTCGCTGCGGTAGCCTTTGCTGTCCTCGCCAACGGCGGTGCGTGCCAGCGCCAGACTGTCCTCGTAATTCCAGGGCCCGATCTGAGCATTGCCCCGCGCTTTTTGTGCCGCACCGGCGACGGCGGCGGCCCAGCGAAAGTTATCGCTCGTCTGTTGCAGGCTCGCTTTGATATCACGGGCGTAGACCGGCCGCGTGATCAGCGTGCTGACCTCGCTATCCGGCTGCTTGTAGCGCAGTTTAAGGTAGGCCAGCTCCCGGTTGTTGTACGGAGAATCCGAGAGGCGTTCCACAGCCCGGTCCGGCTGCTGCCCGTAGCGGCGCTCGGGTGATAGCGCCGCGGGTGAACCTTTTAAGGTGATCTCATACAGCGCCGTTACCGCGTGGCCTGCACCGATCTCGCCGGCATCTTTGCGGTCATCGTTAAATTCGTGATGCTCCAGATGACGGGTCTCGTAACCCAGCAGCCTGAAACTGTCGACTGCGGCGGGGTTAAACTCGATCTGCGCCTTGGTGTCTTTGGCGATGGTGAACAGCGAGGCGGCCATATCATCCACCAGATATTTTCGCGCCTCGTGTGCCGAATCGATATAACCGCTGTTGCCGTTACCGATCTCCGCCAGACTGTTCATCAGCTCATCACGAATATTGCCGCGACCGAAGCTGAGGACGCTCAGGGCGACACCGCTGGCACGCTGTTTGGCGACCAGTTGTTTTAGCGCCTCGGTGCTGGTGGTACCCACATTAAAATCACCATCGCTGAGCAGGATGACCCGTGAGATGGCGCCGTCGTGGTGTTGCTGGCGGGCGGTCTGGTAGGCGAGGTGAATGCCGGCCCCACCGGCGGTCGACCCGCCCGAGCGTAAGCGGTCAAGCGCAGCGATGATCTGCTGTTTATGATCGCCGGGGGTGGACGCCAGTACCAGCCCCGCAGCACCGGCGTAAACGGTAATCGCTACCCGATCCTGTGGACGCAGCTGCTGTACCAGCATTTTCAACGCTGTTTTCGCCAACGGCAGCTTGTTGTGCGCCGACATGGAGCCCGAGACATCGATCAGGAAGGTCAGGTTCAGCGGCGGCAGATCGGCATTGGCCACCTCATAACCCTTCAGGCCGACGGAAAGCAGATGCTTGTTGCGGGCCCAGGGAGCGGGAGCGACCTCGGTGGTAACACTAAACGGATGTTCCCCGGCGGCGGGTACCGGGTAGTCGTACTTAAAGTAGTTGGTCCACTCCTCTGTTCTGACGCTTTCAGGCCGTGGCAGACGGCCATTATTCAGCCCCTGGCGGGCCAGCGCGTAGGAGGCACTGTCCACATCGATACCAAAGGTGCTGAGCGGGTCCAGCAGGGTGCTCTTGACCGGGTTGTCGCTGAAACGGGCGAACTGCTCCCGATCCCGGGGTTCGACCGGCTCCGCGTAATCAAGGCGCGGCGAAGGGGTCGGCGGGGCGAGGTCATTGAGGGAGATACCTGCTTTGGGTACGGTCAGCGCGTGTTTTTTGACCTCTCGCGGCTGCGGGTCCGATTGCGCGTTAACGCCCATGTCTGCAACCGTTATGGGTTGGTTTTGCGTCCGTTTTAGGCGGCTGTCCGGTGCTGGCCGATCGGCCTCCTCGGGGGCGGCCGCAGCGCCGGGCTGTTGTGCTTGCCGGTGCAGGGCGGCATGTTCACGTTCACGACGCTCCGCCTGGCCTGGCGTTTGGTTTTCGGCCCGGGTCTTTGCCTGTTCACGGCTGACGGTTGCGCTGTGGTCCTGGTCTTGCGAGGTTTCGGTCTGCTGGGGGGCAACCGGGTCGATCCTGAGCACCGAGTCACTGGTTTTATCGGTGCTGCAGCCGAATAACAGGGTGGCGCTGACGGCGATGGCAAGGGGTGTGCGGGCACATTGAGATGTGGTCATGGTGGAGCTCCTGATGGTTCGTTTGTAGCTATAAACGTCAGGAAGCTGAAAACGGGTTTAAGTTTTTGAATTATTTTTTTTGGTTCACGCTAGGGCACTATTTTTTCGCAAGCCATTGACCGGCTTATCGGAAACGGAATAACTTGTGGTGTGATTTGCCTTCAGGGCTGGTTTTTCGGCAGACAACCTGCCTTACCAGCAGCGCCGCCACGTACGCCTGTCGCGGATGGTGCCGGTTGGTTGTACCGTGACCCGTATGGTCTAGTCTTTACGGGTATATCGTCTTTTACCGGTGTATGAGCTTGGCTAATGAACCTAGACGTCCTTAAACAGCGTGCCAAAGCATTCGATTACCTGTTTGATTCGGTGGTTGTGACGGATCTGCAGGGGACCATTATTGACTGGAATAAAGGTTCCAGGAATCTGTATGGGTATTCCAAGGCAGAGGCGGTAGGGCAGCCGGTCCATATTCTTCACGTCCCCGAGGACATTGATCGCATCACGGCAGAAGTGCTTGCGGCGATACAGGCATCGGGAAAATGGTCCGGCGAGATCCGCATGCTGCACAAGAGCGGGCGCACAGGCTGGATCGAATCGATGTGTGTGCCGATCTATGATGAAAATGATCAGATGGTCGGTGCCTTAGGTATCAATCGCGATATTACCGCGCGAATCAATGAAACCAAGCGCCTCGAACATCTCGCGCACTACGATCAGTTGACCCAGTTACCTAATCGTTATCTGTTCTTTGATCGTGCGGAACAGCTCATCAGACAGTCGAAACGCTATAAGCGTAAATTCGCGCTGCTGTTTGTCGATCTGGATAAATTCAAACAAATTAATGATACGAGAGGCCACGCCTTCGGTGATCAGGTTCTGGTCGAAGTCGCTTTGCGTCTGAAGCAGCTGGTGCGGGATGCCGATACCGTTGCCCGGATCGGCGGCGATGAGTTTGTGCTGCTATTGGAAAATATCTCCAATCGGGACGATGCGATGACAATGGTGGCAAATCTGATCAATGGCTTTAAAGAAAAATTTATCATTCATGGCCAGACGCTTGAGATTGATTGCAGTATTGGTGTCGCTATTTACCCTGACGAATGCACCACGATCGATGCGCTGCTTGGATCGGCTGATACGGCCATGTACAACGTTAAGCGTGCGCAATAAACCGATACTGCTCTTGGATGCCGGCCGTTTAATTCTGCACGTTGCCATATCGGTGTCAGCGCAGGCCGTGAACGGCGCTCGTGACTTAATCAGACGGGTTCTTGGCAAGCATTTCGGTGAGTTGATCTTGCGGAACCGGCTTGCCAAAATAAAACCCCTGTAGTTCCTCGCAGCGATTCCTGTTAAGAAAATTCTGTTGCTCCAAGCTTTCCACACCCTCTGCAATAACGGTCATGTTCAGGCTGTGGGCCATGGAGATGATCGCCAGTGTGATCTCTTTCATATCATGGCTGCTATGCAGCTCGCTGACAAAGGCGCGATCAATCTTGATTCTGTCCATCGGGAATCGTTTCAGATAGCTCAGGGATGAGTAGCCCGTGCCAAAATCATCAATCGACAGCTTGATCCCCATATCCCTGAGTTCTTGTAGAATGATTACGGCGCTACTCATATCCTGCATCAGGCAGCTTTCCGTGACTTCCAGTTCAAGTGACTGCGGTTCTAACTCGGCATTTTTCAAGGCAAAGGCGACCCGCTCTACAAGGTTGCCCTGGGTGAACTGGACGGCAGACAGGTTTACCGCCATGCGAATACTGCCGTAGCCTGCTTTCTTCCATGCGGCGGCCTGCTGGCAGGCATTGATCAGGATCCAGTCGCCGATGGGAATAATCAGTCCGGTGCTCTCGGCAATGGGGATAAAGTTATCCGGTTGAATTAAACCCCGTTCAGGATGCTGCCAGCGCGCCAGCGCCTCTACACCGCAGATTCGTCCATCATGGGCCTGTACCTGCGGCTGGTAGTAGATTTTGATCTCATTGCGCTCCACCGCGTGGGCCAGGTCATGTTCGAGTTGGCTGCGTTCCATGAAGTGTTTGCGAATATCCCTGGAATAGAGACAAACGCCGCGGTCTGGCCGCTCTTTTGCCCGGTGCATAGCGGCGATGGCGCTATCAAAAAGCGCATCGGCATGGCTACCATCGTCAGGGTAGAAACTGGCACCGATACTGATAGGCAGGACAAAGCTTTTATCTTCGAGGGAAAAGGCCTCGGATAATTGCTTATGCAGGTTTTTGCAGTAGGCTTTGAGTTCACGCTCAGAACTTATCCCGCCCAGATAGATTGAAAATTCAGGCCCCGCTACCCGGCCGCAAAACTGCGCTTCACTCAGACTTTCGCTGATGCGCCTTGCTGCGTGCTCGAGAAGGACGTTGCCGGCGTGGAAGCCCAGCAGCTCATTGATACCTTTAAATTTACCGATATTTAAGATAACAACGGGAAAGCGCTGGGCTGACAGACTGTCCGCGTTGATAAGCGCGTTGATGCGTTGCTTTAAATCGTGGTGATTGGGCAGATGCGTGATCTGGTCGTGGCGAAGCCGGTAATCCTGAGCGCGGATCAATCGATTGGCGGTAACGGTGTTATACAGGGATACCACCGCGTACAGAGTCAACACCATGAGAGAGGTCAGTACCGGAGCAAACCAGTACTGAAACTGGAACAGGAGCAATGCCGTGACGACGAGCGTAAGCAGTTGGATGCCGACCATGACGGGCAAGGACCAGACTGCCGGACTCAGGAGCAGAGCCGCGCCGGCCAAAAGCACCAGTACAGCCGATAAGGCTGCCGTCTGAGTAGTCGATAATGGCGTGATGTGATTACCCAGCAGTAAGTTGCTGAGCATATTGGCGTTTACTTCAAGGCCCGACATATTGTGATGACTGCCCGATAAGGGCGTTGCATAACTATCACCGAGGCTTGGAGCTGTTACACCGATTAAGACTATTTTGTTGGCCAGTTGTTGTGGGTCGATGTTGCCCGTTAGCACGTCGGCATAGGCATAATGCGCAAAAGTGCCGCTATCACCGGTAAAACCGATCAGCTGCTGATGCTGGCGCACCCAGCCGTCACCCTGTGCCAGCGGCATGTTCGCATCCTTGAGTCCGGGGCGGTAGAGCTCGGCCAGCGCCAGCCCCAGGCTGGGCCAGCGGGATTGCTGCCAGCCGGCATAGAGATAACTGCGCCTGGCAACGCCGTCATCATCCAGCTCCAGGTCAACGTGGCCTAATTTACTGGCAGCCAGCGCCAGGCTGGGAAGCGGTAACATCTCGGCTGCGGTACCCAGCAGCGGATCGCCGGGCGCCATAGCCAGAACGACGTTAGCACTGCGCTTTATGGCTGCGGCAAAGCGCTCATCGCTGGCAGGGTTAGCGGCATCATTGTCGCTGAACAGCAGGTCGAAGCCGATGGCTGCCGGTTTTGACGCCGACAATCGATCCAGCAGGCGCGCGTGGGTCTCCCGCGGCCAGGGCCAGCGCCCCAAACGAGCCAGGCTTTTATCGTCGATGGTGATGAGCACGATAGCAGGGTGCTGCTCAACGGGCTTCAGGGCCGAGAGTCCGTCGTACAGGCTTCGATCGAGTTCTTGTAATGGGGTGAAAAGAATCGCCAGGAGCAGGATGAGAATGGCGCCGATCACCAAAGGTCGCTTGGTAATAATGTGACGGCTAAGGCCGGGGGTTAAGGATAAGGGCGAGTTCATAGCAGCAGCATGCCTAACGCGGCCAGTAACCCCCAGAAAAAGCCTCGTTCAGGGGGGAGGGAGGTCGCCGTAAGAGTCGAAGCCCAGGAACCACTGCGTTGCTTATCAGCGGATTGAAACCGCACGCGTATATACAGGGGGCTATCCGGGGCAACCTGGAACTCCCGCGTCTGGTCGGCTTGCAGAATGTCCCAGACTCGCCGCCGGCGACCGGCAAGTTCGTTCCGCCATTCACTCCGATCAATCATATCTGCACCTCCGTTGGCCAGTACCCGGCCCCAGGTTGAAAATAGGCGATCGGCAGCCCATTACGGCTGATCCCGATTTTGTTGTGCGTCCGGCGACGCCTTGTCGCCCGTAGTTTGCCCCGTCCCCGGGCTGCGGCGGTTCCGGATAGTGTCCCGGTCGGTGTGTAAATAGCCATGCCACGCTCCGGCTCC
>JBFGYY010000149.1:0-6866 GCA_041587095.1 Motiliproteus sp.
CTCGCATTGCCGAAGATGTTATTGCCTTGGCCCCAGGTATCATTTTCAAAAAACTCCATGCCGTGATCGCTGTAAATCACCACGATGGTGTTTTTGTCCAGGCCGCACGCTTCCAGGTGGTGGTAGATCTTTCTCACCTCGTCGTCGAAGTTATGGACGCTGCCGTCATAGAGGTCGATGATCTGATCCAGATCAAAAGCACTTTTAGGTTCTTTCTGGCTTTGAATAATGTCATTGGGATCAGTGAGCCGGGCCATACCGAATTTTGATTCTCCGCAATAATCAGCCTCGGTGTAGCGGCTGTAATAGGGATACTCAGTGCCGAAAGGCGGGTGAGTTGTACCGATAAACAGGTTCATAAAGAATGGCTTGTTATCTTTTGAGCGTTCTGAAAGGTAATGCCGGGCAGCCGCGCATTTGTGGGCCGTCAGTGGAATCCCGGCAAGATAATACAACTCCGGCAAGAAGCGTTTGCCGAAGCGATTGTGGGTGAAAAGTGTCAGGAACAACCGCAGGTGTTTAGGGCCCTGGCGAATCAGGTACTTGAGATTCCATTGATCAGGTGGCAGGTCCTTATGCTCGAAACCGAAATCAAATTTACCCAGGTCACTGCCCGACCAGTCGCTGATGGCCGCGGTTTTGTAACCTGCTTCTGCAAAACATTTCGCTAGGGGTATCTGCGTTAACGGGCAGTTACTGGCCGTGGCGAAGTTGGTGCGTATTCCGTGGCGTGACGGCCAGGTTCCGGTGAACATCGAGGCAAGGCTGGGAGCGGTTCGGGCAATTGGCGTATGGCAGTTGGTGAAAAAGGTGCCCTTAGTGCTCAGGCAGTTCAGGAACGGGCTGATATTGCGGTGGTAGTTGTGACCCAGGCGGTCGCGTCGAAGCGTATCGCAACCGATCATCAGCACATTGGGATGGCCGTTTGCGCCTTGCGGCTGTTTGGCTGCTTGTTTTCTTATCAGGGGAATGTCACTGGGCCAGTAAACCCAGACTAAGGGCAGTAGCACGGAAAACCATAGCAATAGAAAAATTGCGGTATCCCTGTGATTACCCGCCGTCAAAAGTTGGTTCAGTCCCTGGGCGAATATCCATACGCAGGCAAGCATTAGCAGCAGGCCGAACCAGCGAACCCTGGAAAAGCCTAGTTGCTTCCACAGCGGGATCAATCGCTTCATGCTGTAATGGGACGACATCATGATGCTGCAGGGCATCTGCAGCAGGTGGCGGAAAAACTGGAAGCCGACGACAATTGCGATACCGCCGAGGCTAGCCAGAACGGTGGCGGCAGGGGAAAAGGCAATAGATGAGCTAAAAACCAGCGACAGATATACTAGACATCCAAGCAGTGCCATCCAACCAGCTAGCAGAAAACTCCAGAGGCACAAGCGGATAAAGGCCAGGCAAGAAAAGCCATAGTACTGCTGCAGGATCTCCTGCTTTATTTTGGGGCCGGTCTGGGAAAAGTCCTTTATCGACTTAACCGCTAACAGCAGGGTGAACGCTGCGGCGACATAGATTGGTAGCTGCAGAAACAGGGGCCAGTGCATAAATGGCTGAGTCATAGCATCATTGCTTTTTAGTGTTCAGATAGGCGCTGATTTCACCCAGCGCTGACGCCCAACGCATCAAGAAGAATCGGGTGCGTGGCCAGTGCAGTGAAAAGGTAATCTGGGTGGAGTAAGTGGCCAGCTTTCTCCACAGGTAACGAGGTACTTTGTGACTTTGTTCCGGTTGCACCTGTACCGACGACCGTGAGCGGTAAAAGGCCTTTTTCAACAGGTAGCCGAGGGTCAGGCGTTCCAGATCGACGTAGTGAAACTGGACGATGGCCGGATAGTAATAGGGGCGAAAACCGGACGCTATGGCTCGCCCTACGAACTCGATATCTTCACCGCCATTAAGGTCATGACCGCTGGGGCCGAGTTCGGTTGAAAACAAGCCAACGCTGTCAAATACTGAGCGACGAACGACCAGATTGCCGCCGCCGGGTCGACGTTCGCCTTCGCCCAGGATTCTGGCCTCGCCACCGAGATCGTAATGGGGAATGGGCAAAGGGTAAACCGCGTAGGGGCCCTGGTCGTGAAGCCAGGCTGCTTCGCTGCCGTCCCAGTCCGGAATGATGCGGCCACAGTACATCTGGGCATCGGGTACTGCCTGTGCGGCGCGGAAGATACTGCTGAGATATTCCTTGTCGACGCGATGATCGTCGTCAACCATCGCAATCAGACTGGGCGGAAGCAGCGGAATCGCGTGATTCAGGGCATTGGATTTGCCCGGTTTGGGTTCTTCAATCCAGTTCAATGGTAAGCCGTTCGGCGACGTTTCTGAATAGCTGCGCAGGAAATCGACCGTGCCGTCGGTGCAGGCGTTGGCGGCAACAAAAATCTCCGTCTCACAGGGTGGTCGGCTGGCCGCATTAAGTGAACGGATGACGCGTGCCAACAGGTCGACCCGGTTATGGGTGCAGATAAGTACGACTATTTTATCCATGTGCTGTTTGCCTGTCTTTCCCAAATCACTGTCTTTTCAGCATGAGCAGGTTGTAAAAAACGTCACGGCTTAGACAGTTTGTAAACCTACCAGTTTTGTTAGCAGGTAACTACCTTGCGTGAAATAGTTTCCCAGAATAACAGTCTGTTGTCGGCGGTTGAGCCAGTCGCCTATGAGGTCAGGACGACAACTTAATCGCATATACCGGCGTATCAATATGGCGAATCAGAATGCCAATGTCCATGTCGCCATAGCACGCCACTCTGAAGCGGCCAAACGTATGGCTGCGGTTTAGGGGATGCCGGGTCGATTCGGCAGCATCCTGGATCGGGTCGAGGGTACAGATTAAACAGGTGAGGGATGGCGATCGGCTCAACATCAGGGCCTAATTCGCGTTCAGCTTGGGGGCGATGGAATCCGATTTTTCTTGGTTTTCTCCAGTAAGTGGGCTTGATTTACCGTCTTGGGCCGGCCTTGCGGGCATTGATAGCGTTTTTATCCACAGTTGCAGTGTTGTTGCGTTGGGTCAACAACGCGGGTAGAAGAGTAGGCAGTCGCAGCATTTTTAGTAGCGGGTTCCTTATTATACCTGTAATAATCCCAAGATAGAGCTACTGCATGATAGAGTTACTGATTGGCGCCACTTGTCTTGTGGTTATCCTGTTATTTATAGTTATCCTGCTATCAAGTTGTCCGGCAGACGTAGTGAGACAGGTTGTGCGCGCATAGCAAAAGAATTTTTGACGTGTGGGAGCAGGGGCTGTTTTCACCGCATCGGGGAAAGGAATTCAGGGTGTTATCCTCAATAAACCAGCAAAACGGATTGTCAGGACTGTTCTCGCCCCTGGTCAGAAGCGTCATCTACCCTTCTCACGAGAAGCTGCTCAGTCGGCCTACCTTCGGCTATCTGCGCGAGCTGGAAGACAGCCAGTGGTGGGATCGGCAGCGAATCGAACAGCTTCAGTACCAGAAACTCAAAAACCTGCTGATTGGCGCCAAACAGGGCAGTCTCTGGTATCGGCAGGCGATCGAAGCGGCTGGGCTGGACCTGGCTGGCGACAGCTCGCTGACCCTTGAAGCACTAAGAAAACTGCCGACCACCTGTAAGGCCGATATGCAGGCCCACGGCGATGACATGGTGTGTCGCCAGGTGCCGGGTGGTCTCTACCCCTATAATACCGGCGGTTCCAGCGGCTCACCGCTAACGTTCTATTTCAGCCGCTTACGGCAGGCTTCGGATGCAGCGGGCCGTATCCGTGCGCGGCGCTGGTGGGGGGTGGATGTCGGCGATCCCGAGGTCTACCTCTGGGGCGCGCCGGTGGAGCTCTCGAAAACAGACAAAGTAAAAAAAGTACGGGACCGGTTGTTTAACCAGTTGGTGCTTAACGCCTTTAATATGTCGCCTGCAAGCATGGATCACTATATAGACGCCATCACCGCTTTTAAGCCCAAGTGCATCTATGGCTATGCCAGCAGTATTGCGCTGTTAGCCGCCCACGCCCAGGCTGCCAATCGATCCCTTCGGCTGCCATCTCTCCGGGTCGTCTGCACCACCGGTGAGCCGGTCTATCCCCATCAACGTCAGTTGATAGAAACGGTTTTTGGCGTGCCGGTCGCTAATGAATTTGGCAGCCGTGATATCGGTTTTACCGCCCACGAAACCCCTGAGGGGCAAATGCTGCTGATGAGTGAAAGTCATATTCTGGAGGTGCTGGACGGTGCCGGCAACCCGGTCGCGGAAGGTGAAACCGGCGAGGCGGTCGTCACCGGCTTATGCTCTGATGCCCAACCGTTTATTCGCTATCGCACCGGCGATATGGTAAAAATCAGCAACACTGCATGTAAAGCAGGGCGCGGGTTGCACGTGATCGACAGTGTACAGGGCCGGACCACGGATTTCGTGGTGCGCAGCGACGGTACCATTTTGCATGCGCTGGCGGTAATTTACGTGTTGCGGGCAGTTGCCGGCATTGCTGAATTCAAGTTTATACAGCATGCGCTTGATCGGGTTGAGATACTTGTCGTCACCAACCCGGACTGGGCCGAATCTGACCGCCAACGGATTGTGCAGGGTGTGCAGGACCGGCTGGGAACCGGCGTGCAGGTGGAGATAATAACCGTCGACGCAATCGAGTGTGAACAATCGGGTAAGTACCGTTACGTGGTCAGTCACGTGCCGCTACCGGCAGAGTTGAGTATCGCGGACGCGGGTTCGAACTAGCCCGCGGGTGCCGTATACGAATAAATTAGCCGAGCAGTTGCGGATTAGTTCGGAACAGTTGCAGAGTAAAAGTTGGACTAGGACGTTAAACCCTATGCAGATCGTTTCACTATTGAAGTTGCCGTTTCGATACAAACCCTGGCAGCCCCGGCATTTGCAGCTCATCGGTAAAGATCTGCTCGGGACCAAGCAGCCGATTTGCGAAGACCGTGTCCATCTCGAGGCACTGGTTGAGTGGTTGTGCCGTGCTCAGGATCAGCGTGACGGTCAGCAGGACGAGGGCTCGGTTTCCGCCGGCTGGAGCTTTGAAGACGGCTGGCTGCAGGGCTATCCGGAAACCAGCGGTTACATCGTTGAAACCTTTATTGCCGCCAGTGAAGTGTTATCCAGGCCCGAACTGAAAACCCGCGCCAACCGAATTCTTGATTGGGAGCTGTCGATTCAGCATGCTGACGGCGCGTTCCCCGGCCATTTTGGCGAGCGGGGCAGCGAGCCGGTCATTTTTAATACCGGACAGATCATGCACGGCATGTTGGCGGGCTACCTGGAGCTGGGGCGCGAGGAGTGCCTGGAGGCCGCGGTTAAAGCCGGTCAGTGGATGCGTTCCAAGCAGGATGAGGATGGCTGCTGGCGCCGCAGTGTCCACAACGGCATTCCTCATACCTACAATACTCGCGCCGCCTGGGCGCTGCTGAGAACCGGCCTTGCCGCCAACGATGAAAGCCTTCAACAGGCCGCCATCAAAAACCTTGACTGGGCGATCAGTACCCAGACGCCCTGCGGCTGGTTCAAACAAAACGCCTTTTTAACCGACAATCCGCCCTTTACCCACAACATTGCCTATGCCATTCGAGGCATTCTGGAGTCGGGCCTGCTGCTGAATGATGAGCGCTATATCAAGGTTGCATCAAAATCGGCGCGGGCGCTGGCGCAGCAGTTGCGGGAGGACGGCTGGCTGGCCGGCGCATTCAGTGAAGGTTGGCAGAGCAAATCCTATTACTGCTGTTTAACCGGATTGGCCCAGGCCAGCATTATCTGGCAGCGTCTGGCACAGATCGACGATGATCCGCTGTGGCTGGAGTCGGCGCAAAAGGGAATCGACTTTCTCAAGGGTACACATACAACGACGTCCACAAGTGCGTTAAATAGTGATGCCCCGCATCTGGGAGCAATTGCCGGCTCGTTCCCGATCTGGGGCCGCTATTCCATGTTCGAATACCCCAATTGGGCCGCCAAGTTTTTTGCCGATGCGTTGTTGATCAAAGCCTATCAGCGGGTTGTACCAGCCGTGGACGTTCCTGCGTCCAGTCAGTCACAGGACGAGAAACTTGCGCAAGCCATTTAGTCAGCGCCATTCAGGCGAGTGAGCAGCGACACGGAAAATTGACCCAGGGAGTCGACAGGTATTTATGAAAAAACCTCGAATCGTCATATTCTGCGGGGGCTCAGCACGGCATCTGTACGTCGCCAACCAACTGGCGGATGCTACGGAGACGCTCGCCATCGTGATGGAGACGGGTCGCAGTGTCACCGTCGGTAAACTGTTCAAGCAGGCCCTGAATGGCATGCTTTTTCGCAAAGTATGGCGAAAACTGCGCGATCTTCCCCGTTATGCCGGTGACAAAGAAGCTGAGTTTTTTTTTCCTGATGAGACTCCTCGGCTAAACAATGAAGCACTGAAAGTTGAAGTGCCGACCATCAATGATGCCGAAGTATTGGCGCTTCTAGAAGTGCAGCAGCCGGATATAATCGCCGTGTTTGGTACTTCACTGTTGCGGGATGAATTGTTGTCCAGTACCACGGCCAAGGTGGTAAACCTCCATGGCGGCCTGTCCCCCTGGTACCGGGGCGCGGATTGTACGTTTTGGGCGTTGCACAATAATGAACCTGAGCGGGTCGGTTGTACCCTGCACTATATTGATCCGGGTATCGACACCGGTGACCTCATTGCCCATATCAGCCCCGAAGTGCATGAGGGTGACGACGAACTGACGCTGTTCTGGCGGGGGGTACGAGACAGTGCCCTGGTATATGCCGAGGCGCTGGGCAAAATAAGCAACGGTGAGCCGTTGGGGGTGCGCCAGGAAGATGCAGGCAGCCTCTACCAGGTTAAAGACCGGCTTTGGCGCCATGAGCGTCGATTGAAAAAGCA
>JBFGYY010000150.1:0-6840 GCA_041587095.1 Motiliproteus sp.
CCGGCGCCGTCGCGGCGGTGCAAGCGAGAATAACGACGAGGATCGTCGTAACAATCGTAACCGCAAGCCGGCCGCAGAAACGGACAACCGCGCCAAGGTGGAAGAGGCAAAGGAGGCCCGCCGCCGTAGCCGCAATGCAAGCGCCAATCAGGACGACAACAGCCGCACCTCTCGCACCGAGGCTGATGATAACAACAACGCACGAAACAACACTTCCGGTCAGGAAGAAGGTACTGGTCGTCGTAGCCGTCGCGGCCGCCAAGGTGACAATCGTGGCCGCCACAACAAGAACCGCGAGGACGAGTCTGTTGCTCAGACAGCAGCTGATACAGCCACGCCTGACGCGACATCGCCTAACGCAGCAACACCAGACGCAGCAACACCAGACGCAACAACAAAGCCGGTAACGCCTAAAGAGCCCGAGCAAGCAAACGCACCTCAAAGCGAAAGCAACGAAAAACCCAGCCGTCGCAGCCGTGGCGGCAAGCGTCGTCGTGAACGCTCAGGTCAGCGCACCGGCGAGCGCGCCAATCGCGAAGAAGTGCTAGCAACCATCGACGCGCAGGATGCCAAGACGTCAGCAGAGCAGCCGAGCGTCGATTCGACGCAAGCCATTGCTAAAGCCGAACCAGGCACCGTCGACGCGACCTCAGCGCCTAGCGAAACGAAAGCATCAAGCAAGCCTGCCGTTGCCGCTGAACCTGTGACACAGACCCCGTCTGATTCAACCCCTGCTGACAGCGAGACCAGCAAGACTGAAGCGAAACAGGAACCCGTAGCTGCACAAGCGGAGTCGCCGCAAGCGGTGCCCACCAAGGCTCCGGCCAGCGAAGCCACCGCTCCGACAGTGCCTGCCGACCCCGCCAAGGAAGTCACAGCCGTTACTGCTGAGCCAACAGCCGACGCTGAGGAACCAACGCCGGCAGCGCCCGAAGCAGCTGCAGTCGCAGCACCTGCTGAAAAAGCGGACGACAAGCCTCGTCGCCGTCGACGCGCACCGAACGATCCGCGTGAAGTACGCCGTCGCCAGGAGGAAGCCGCACGGCTTGCTGCTGCAGCCAGGGACGCTGAACCAGCACAGCCTGCCGAAACGCAAACCGACAGCGATAACAGCGCCACTGAGAGTACAGCCACGGAAAGCAGCGACGCCCGTGACAAAAAGTCTTTAGAGGAACCCAAGAGTGAGCCAGGCGAGCAGTCAGAGCTGAAAACCGCTGATAGCAAGCCCGCTGCCGAAGATAAAACGGCCGCATCACCGCAATTGGAAACGCCCTCTGTCGCAGCAGAATCCGCAGCGATCGAAGAGACAGCGACTGAAACCCGCGAGTCACAGGACAGCCAGACCAAGCAGCAATCCTGAGCCTAAACAGGGACTGCTATTAATATTGACTCAAGGATGAGTCAATATGGTCATTGGCCGACAAAAGACTGGCTGCAGCTCAATACAGTTGCGCCAATCTTATGAGGAGCATGGACAGATAGACTTGAGCAGCTACCTGTCAGCAGCGCCCCAAAAAAAGCCCCCGGACATCTCAGATGCCGGGGGCTTTTTAGTATGCGGACATCATACCTGACGACTTTAAAGCCTTGGGTATAACGACGCTTTTAACTCAGTAGATGCGCGGTTCAATCTCCAACTCAACATCAAAGCGCTGCCTGATATCAGCCTGAATGCGCCCCGCTAAGCGTAAAATATCAACGCCGGTACCATCACCCTGATTGACCAGTACTAATGCCTGGTTACGATGAACAGCCACGGCTCCATCGATCTTCCCTTTCCAGCCAGCTTGATCAATCAACCACCCCGCCGCCAACTTGAAGCCGCCTGCCACCGGATAACTCACCAGCCGAGGAAAACGTTTCAGTAACGCCTGATGGGCACTTTCACCCACGACAGGATTTTTAAAAAAGCTGCCGACATTCGGCAGCTCGGCAGGCGCGGGAAGCTTGGCCCTACGGGCCGCACAGACCGCATCGAACAACTCGCGCGGGGACGGATCAGAACAGGGAAGCCATTCACGCAAGCCTCCGTAATTTGTCACCCGGGATGCGTTCGCCGATAAAAGAAATGTGACGGACACGATGATATAACGATCGCGCAAACGTCCTTTAAAAACACTGTCACGATAACCAAACTCGCAGTCAGCAAGTGTAAAGCTACGCAGCTGCAGGGTTTGCCTGTCCAGCGCGCTCAGCGCCAGCATACGATCTTTAATCTCGACACCATAGGCGCCAACGTTCTGAACCGGCGACGCTCCCACACAGCCCGGGATCAAAGCAAGATTCTCTAAGCCATGCAGCCCATGCTCAAGACAATACAGGACGAAGCCGTGCCATGATTCTCCCGCTGCTGCGGTGACCTGAACAGCCCCGCCCGGCTGCGGGTCAACCTTCACGCCTGACAACTCCAGCTTCACGCAAAGACCGGGGAAATCTTCACGTATAACCAGGTTGCTGCCCTCTCCCAGCACCAGCAGCTGCAAGCCCTTATCCTGTGAGAAACGCAGCGCGTCCTTGAGGGCAGATAGCGAGCTGACACGAACGAAATAACGAGCCCGAACCGGGAGACGCAGGGTTGTATACTCGGCAAGGCTAACCTGCTCCTGAATAGGGTGCATCAGCCAAGCAACTCCCGCTCTACATCATCGAGCAAACCATCGGCCGCCACTTCAACCAGATCAAGCACCCGGTCAAAGCCTTTAGGGCCACCATAGTAGGGATCCGGTACTTCACGCATACCGGTGTGAGGCGCGAAATCAAGCAGCAATCCGAGCCGGGCACGTGATTCAGAAGGCTCTAAGGCGCGCAGATTATCCAAATTGGACTGATCCATACCCAGCACATAATCAAATTTCGAAAAATCCTCCGCCAGAGCATGACGGGCTTTCAGGCGCGAGAGGTCATAACCGCGCAGCTTTGCCGCTGCAACAGAGCGCGGATCGGGCCGGGCCCCGACATGGAAAGCCGCAGTTCCGGCCGAATCAACCCGGACACGCCCTGTCAGGCCACGCTCTGCCACCTTGCGCTCAAATACTCCTTGTGCCGTCGGTGAGCGACAAATATTGCCTAAACAAACAAAAAGTACCGACAAAACCGGCTGTTGGGCCATGAAACACCTCTACTTCAGACACAGAGAAAACGCCCGACTCACACGAGCGGACGCTCAGCCACTGTGCAAAACTAATTAGCGCTTAGCTTTATATATTCACACACCTGCCGGTCACTTTGCAGAATATGCGAGCTCAGCCAGTTATTCATAAATTCCAGCAACTCGATACTGGATATACGGTCACCGCGCTGAATTGCCGCAATTCGCAGCTTTACTTGCGATAACAGGCGCTCATGCTCAACACAGTGAGCCTCTACGCCCGGATAGCGTGCTTCACGCATCATCGCTTCTTCGGCATAAAAATGCTCACGGGTATAATCCATCAATTCCTGAAGGACACTCTCGGCCTGACTAACACCATCACCGGCGCAAACGGCATCGTAAAGCTTATCAAGCAGATCAAACAAGCGGCGATGCTGATCATCGATCGTTTGATTACCAACGCCATACTCCTCGCGCCATAAGTACTTTGCCATCTACAACTCCCTGTTTGCGACTAACTGGCGGCGAATACAGCACGAATCCGCTGTAAATCTTCAAGCGTATCCACACCGGCGGGTGGCGCCTCATCGGCTTCATCGACATGAATAATTGCACCATTCCACATCGCCCTGAGCTGTTCGAGGCATTCGGTCTCTTCCAGCGTACAGGTTGGCCATCGCACAAAATCATTCAATAATTTAACCCGGTACGCGTAAATACCAATATGGCGGCGGTAAGCGACGCCTTCCGGCATTACGGCATTCTCAGCTCCCGCAGCAAATGCGTCACGGGGGAAAGGTATCGGGGCACGGCTAAAATAGAGCGCCCGGCCATGCTGGTCGCGGACGACCTTAACCACATTGGGATTCAGTAAGGAGCCCAAATCCTCAATGGGTTCGCAGAGCGTTGCGATGCTGGCATCTATATTGGCCGATAAATTATGCGCAACCTGATTAATGATACGCGGCGGGATCAACGGCTCGTCTCCTTGCACATTGACCACAATATCATCCGCATACAGCCCAAGCTGCTGTACAACCTCTTGCAGGCGATCGGTACCAGAGGGGTGATCATCACGGGTCATGCAGACCCGGGCTCCAAATGCGTGCGCCGCTGCTTCGATACGCGGATCATCGGTGGCAATAACGACCTGTCGCGCCTCACTCATCAGGGCTCGCTCGTAGACATGCTGGATCATTGGCTTTGCGCCGATATCCATTAATGGCTTGCCCGGCAGCCGGGTAGAACCGAATCGCGCAGGAATAATAACGCTAAAACTCATACTACCCCTTACTCTCGCGCTCGGCATCGGTCAATTTACGCGCTTCATTTTCCAACATCACGGGTATCCCATCACGCACAGGATAAGCCAGACCGCTGGCACGACAGAACAGCTCGTCGCTCGCCTTGTTCCAGACAACCGGTGCCTTGGATACCGGACAAACCAGTATATCCAACAATTTTTTATCCATGATTCATCCTTCTGTTCAGGACAGCCAAGCGATCGGCCAGCTGTATTTTAAAATTAGCCGGCAGTCCGGCATCGATAGGGAGATAATAACGCCGCGAGCCTCCGAGCGCCCGACACTTGACGGCATCTTTTTCAGTCATGATGACCGGCAACTCGTCATCGAACACCAGGTCCTTGTCACGAAAGCCATAATGGTCCGGGAATGCGTGCGGTATCACATCAAAGCCCATTCGGGACAATGTATCAAAAAAGCGCTGCGGATTACCGATGCCGGCTACGCCATGAACCCGTTGCGGCTCGAGTGAGGACTCTTCCCCGTCCAGACTCCGGATAGCTCCCGGACAGAGAGCCATTCTCACACCACCGGCAAACGCAAACCCTTCCCCGTTAATGATACAGAAATCGACTTGCGACAATCGCCTTGGCGGTTCACGAAGCGGACCGACGGGAAGGCAGTGCCCGTTGCCGATCCCTCTTTGTCCGTCGACAACGGCTATTTCAATATCTCTGGCCATTCGGTAATGCTGCAAGCCATCATCACTGATAACCAGGTCGCAATCACTGCCATTGAGCAAGGAGCGAATCGCCCGGGTTCTGTCCGGATCAACCACTAACGGACATCCTGTGCGCTGTACGATCATCAGAGGCTCATCACCGCAGGCTTGAGGACCTGACCCTTCAGTCACGCGGTACGGATAATGAGGCGCCTTACCACCATAACCGCGACTGACCACTCCGGGCTTGTAACCCAGTTCTCGAAGCGCATCAATAAGCCAGATCACAACCGGCGTTTTGCCGGTGCCGCCAACACTCACATTGCCCACCACGATGACCGGCACCGGCGAACGCCATTGACCTGCGGCTACTAATGCACGTCGCTTGCGCCATTGTGCCAAACGCCGGAAAAGTATTTCGAGGGGATATAGCGGTGCTAGCAAAACACGGTTTCCATACCAAGCGCGCTGTAGCCATGACATATCAGGATTCACCTTTTGAATGCCGGGTGGTAATACGTAAATTTGAAAAGCCCATCTGCCCTGCTGCATCCATTGCTGTGATTACCGATTGATGCGGTGTCTGGGCATCAGCAGTAATAATCAGCGGCAGATCTTTCTGACTGCGCGCTTCCTTACCGATCGCGCGTTTCAGGGTGTCCAGCCGGTTGTTGACCAGCGACTGACCATTGACGGTATAAACGCCTTTTGCGGATATGGTGATATCGATCAGACGCGAAGCTTGTTCCGTTACTTCGCCACTCGCAGTCGGAAGCGTTAACTTCAGATGGCTTTCTTTGGTAAACGTCGTCGAGACCATAAAGAATATCAGCAGTAAAAAAACCACATCAATAAGCGACGTCAGATTCACCCCTATCTCTTCATGCCTCTGTCGTTTGAATTTCAAGACACACCCCTTTAGTCAAAATCGATTTCACGGTCACCATGGACCACTTCAACCAATTTGATCGCCTCCTGCTCCATCCGAACAACCAGAGAATCTACCCGGCGACTGAAATAACGGTGCATTACCAGCGCAGGGATCGCGACACACAAACCTGCAGCCGTTGTGATAAGTGCTTCAGAAATACCACCCGCCAGAACACTGGCGTTTCCGGTGCCCTGAATCATGATCTCATTAAATACTTTAATCATGCCCACAACGGTTCCCAGCAGGCCAAGCAATGGCGCGACTCCGGCTATCGTTGCCAGCGGGTTAAGAAAGCGCTCCAGCTCGTGGACCGCCTGGCTAGCAGTCTCCTGAATGCTCTCCTTCATAATCTCTCGACCATGCTTGGAGTTGGCCAGACCGGCAGAAATAATACGGCCCAATGCGGTCGAGCGCTTGATAAGCGCCATTTTTTCAGGACTCAATGTCCCTGCCTGCACCAATGCCCAAACCTCACCCAGTAAGTGCCCGGGAGCGACACGACTTTCACGCAGGCTCCAGAATCGCTCTGCGGTAATGGCCATGGCTAAAATTGAGCAAAAAAGTATCGGCAGCATCAGCCAGCCGCCAGACTGAACCAGTTCAAACACCGTAGAATCCCCTCTAGAATTTGGCGCTTAATGTACCACAAATGAAGAGCGGTTCTTAATAACATCAGTACTAATTGGCTTCATCTAGCGCCACCAATAGCGCGGAGCCAGCGACCGATAGCCTTCCACAAGAACTGTCGAGCCGGGAATATGCGTTATCCGCACCGCTCCCTGCTCTGAAGTCAACAACTCCTGGGCGCCAAATCCCTCTACCCGCGCCCGCACCGCAGCATCGGGATGCCGCC
>JBFGYY010000151.1:0-6804 GCA_041587095.1 Motiliproteus sp.
AACATCATCTCAGCGGATAATATGATGGAGCCGGGATTAACCTTATCCAACCCGGCATATTTGGGAGCCGTTCCGTGTGTCGCCTCGAAAATCGCTATTTCATCGCTCAAATTAGCACCCGGCGCGATACCGATTCCCCCGACTTCAGCAGCCAGTGCGTCGGACAGATAATCGCCATTCAGGTTTAGCGTGGCGATCACATCATACTCCTCCGGCCGTAATAAGATCTGTTGCAACATCGCGTCAGCGATCACATCTTTAATGACTATATCCTGACCCGTTTTTGGATTTTTCATGACGCACCAGGGACCGTCTCCCATCAGGACAGCGCCAAATTCCTGCATCGCCACCTCGTAGCCCCAGTCCTTAAAGGCTCCCTCGGTGTATTTCATGATGTTGCCTTTATGCACCAACGTCATGGAAGCGCGGTTATTGTCGATGGCGTATTGTATCGCTTTACGTACCAGTCGCTTGGTGCCTTGCTCGGATACCGGTTTAATGCCGATTCCGCAGCCTTCATCAAAACGAATTTTTGTAACGCCCATCTCTTCTTTAAGGAAAGTTATGACCTTGGTCGCCTCGGCACTGCCCGCTTTCCATTCAATGCCCGCATAGATATCTTCCGAGTTCTCCCGGAAAATCACCATATCAACATCTTGGGGTTTTTTTACCGGGCTGGGCACACCGGTGAACCACTGCACGGGACGTTGACATACATAGAGGTCCAGCTCCTGGCGCAAGGCGACATTCAGTGAACGAATACCACCACCGACAGGTGTAGTTAACGGCCCTTTAATTCCTACCACAAACTCCTTGAAGGCATTGAGAGTCTCCTCCGGCATCCAGGTGTCGGGATCGTAAATCTGGGTCGCTTTTTCTCCTGCAAACACCTCCATCCAGGCGATTTTACGCTGATCTCCGTAAGCAAGATTCACAGCAGCGTCCACCACTTTGATCATCGGCGGTGTGACGTCTATTCCAATGCCGTCACCCTCGATAAAAGGAATGATTGGCTGATCCGGCACGGTCAATACGCCGCCGGCACTGACGGTAATACGCTCACCATGGGTTGGCACGTTGATATTCTGATAGCTCATGTTTACTCCGCAGTTAAGTCTTATTGTTATTGCGTTACGCGAATACCCGGCGTAGCTCAGTCAGAACGCATGGCGACTGAAACTTATTTCCCGCTCGGGTCCGACATGACTTGTTATAAATCTAAGTATTGCATCAGTTTAGAACTATATACTGCATTTAGCTGGCAGCACAGCCGGATTTTTTTGAAAACAGACTGCAGAATCAAAGAGATAAGGGGCGAATCTCTTGCCCCTGCTTGTTGCTTTCAAGTAGGTTATTGCTCTGCGTACCCGTAATCCGCTTTTATACCAACAAATACCGTCACGATGTGCGTCGCCTTTGACATTCCGATACGCAAAAAAAACCCGGAGTGACAAAATCACTCCGGGTCTGTATCACTCAACTGCAATTAGCAGTCAGCGAAAGGACGCTATCAGCTGTTCATGGCAGCGAGTGCCGCATTCAGAGTCGCACTAGGACGCATCACGCGCTTAACCGTTTCACGCTTAGCGTGATAGTAGCCATCAAGCCCGGCAGGCTTACCCTGTGCCGCCGCCAACTCGCCGACAATGGTATCTTCCTGCTCGGTTAACTGCTTGGCCAGCGGAGCGAACTGCGCTGCCAATTCAGGATCTTCGGTCTGCGCTGCAACGGCCTGAGCCCAGTACATACCCAGATAGAAATGGCTGCCGCGGTTATCCAGCTCTCCGGTACGACGTGAAGGCGACTTGTTATTTTCAAGCAGCTTCCCGGTTGCAACATCGAGAGTCTTGGCCAGGATCTTGGCCCGGGCATTGTTAGACTTGATGCCGAGCTCTTCAAGAGAAACGGCCAAAGCCATAAACTCACCGAGAGAGTCCCAGCGCAGATGGTTTTCTTCTTCAACCTGCTGAACATGCTTAGGCGCTGAACCGCCTGCGCCTGTTTCATACATGCCACCGCCTTTGAGCATCGGCACAATGGAAAGCATCTTGGCCGATGTGCCCAGCTCCATGATCGGGAACAGGTCGGTCAAATAGTCACGCAATACGTTACCGGTTACAGAGATGGTATCTCTGCCACGCATCATCCGCTCCATGCTGCGGCGAATGGCCTCAACGTAGGTCATGATACGGATATCCAACCCGGTCGTGTCATGCTCTTTCAGGTAACGATTAACTTTCTTGATCAGTTCAATATCGTGTGCACGATTACGATCCAGCCAGAAAATGGCCGGTGTGTTGGATTGGCGTGAACGTGTTACAGCCAGCTTGACCCAGTCGCGAACGGGCTCGTCTTTTGTCTGACAGGCACGCCAGATATCGCCTTTTTCTACGTTGTGCTGAATCAATACGGTTCCGTCGGCTTCAACAATACGCATGGTGCCATCGGCACTCATTTCAAACGTTTTATCGTGCGAACCATATTCTTCTGCCTTCTTGGCCATCAGACCAACGTTAGGCACAGTACCCATTGTTGTCGGATCGAATGCGCCGTTTGTCTTACAGAAATTGATCATTTCCTGATAAATCGTGGAATAGGTGCTTTCCGGCATAACGGCTTTACAATCTTTCGCCTTACCATCAGGGCCCCACATTTTGCCGCCGTTACGGATCATCGCCGGCATGGAGGCATCGACAATGACATCGCTGGGTACGTGCAGATTGGTCACACCTTTAACGGAATCAACCATCGCCATTTCCGGACGGTTTTCGTAGCACGCGTGAATATCTTCCATAATCTCTTCACGCTTAGAACGTGGCAGAGATTCAATTTTCTCGTAGACACTGCTCAAGCCATTATTCGGATTCACACCAAGCTCTTTAAACAGCTCACCATGCTTTTCGAACAGATCCTTATAAAAAACAGTAACGGCATGGCCAAATACGATGGGGTGAGAAACCTTCATCATGGTGGCTTTAACATGCAAAGACCACATCACACCCGCCTCTTTGGCGTCATTCAGTGAGTCCTCGAAGAATTGGCGCAAAGATTTAGCGCTCATAAACATACCGTCGATGATTTCTCCGGCTTCAAGGCTCAGCTCTTTCTTGACGGTTACTGTGCCGTCTTTAGCGACAAACTCAATGCGGACATCCGTAGGCTTTTCCATGGTGACAGAGCGTTCAGCGGAATAAAAATCGCCACCGCGCATGTAGTCAGCATGGGTGCGAGACGCCATGCTCCACTTGCCCATTGAATGCGGAAACTTGCGCACAAACTGTTTAACCGCGCCTGGCGCGCGACGATCGGAATTACCTTCACGCAAGACCGGGTTTACCGCACTACCGAGCAATTTAGAGTAACGATCCAACAACGCTTTATCTTCAGCAGTCTGCGGGTTTTCAGGATAATCGGGTAAATCGTACCCCTGCGACTGAAGCTCGGCGATACAGGCTTTCAGCTGCGGCACAGACGCGCTGATGTTCGGTAACTTGATGATATTTGCACTCGGGTCCTGTGTCAGGTCACCCAGGAACGCCAAGCCATCAACCACCCGCTGATCTTCGGTCAGCTTTTCAGGGAAGGAGGCAAGGATACGTCCTGCCAGAGAAATATCAGTGATCTTGACGTCGATACCAGCGGAATTTGTAAAGGTTCTGACGATCGGTAGTAAGGAGCAGGTCGCCAGCGAAGGAGCTTCGTCGGTAAGGGTGTAATAGATAGTCTGATTCGGTGTGGTCATGGTGTCCCCTGTGTTATCTGGCTGATAGCCAAAGATCCTGAATAAAGCCACTTGTGGTGACTTTATTTTGCAGACTTAAGCCTAAGGAATTAATTGCCGCGCCGTATTGTATGGCACTTTTGTATGCACACTGAAGTATAAAGCCAACTTTTTTAGACCGGCTTCTACTAAAAGAGGATGCCTTGGCTTGACTACCTGGCGCCAGGCATACGGCTAAAAAGTGCATATTCGAGTTAAGCGCCCTTCAAAAAATAGCGTAACTCACTGTAATATATAGACATAATAAAAAACACGGGTTCGATTCGAAAAAAAACCGCATGACTTTCAGCTGCAAACGGTTTGAGTTTTATGTAGTAGCACTACAACAAATATCAGCGTGCACTCAATCAAATAGTCGACGGAGCGTACAGGGATTTGCTATGTATCCCCGGTTACTTCGTCGGATTAACAAGCGGACTACAACTTGATAATCGCACAATGTATCATGGTGCTTATAATCGATTGTACCCTCTGCCGGAAAGCCGACCACCTGATACGGGTTGATACCTTCTAACCGGATACCCCATCCTGCCAGCATGGTGCTCCACACGCTGCCACGACATGGATCAGGAATGACAACGTCCAGAATCAAACGCCAGCTATATATCGGGCTTGCCGTACTAACGTTGATCACAGCGTTTTCATGCAGCGTTGGGGTCTATCTTTTTGTTCACCAAAGCGAAGCGATCACGACTATCAGCCAGGAACGGTTTCCTGAGTTACAGCAACTCAACGCCGCCGCTCAATTGGCACAGAAGATCACCCAGATAACCGATCAAACCCTTGCCAATGCGACGTCAAGCGCTCAAGCCGCCTCGCTGACCGAGCAACTCGATCAGTATTGGTCGAAGATAGCGCAAGCGTTATCCCCGCTGGTAGACGAACAAGCGATTCATACCAACAACCCCACTATCAGCGAAGTTTTACATCAAATACAGCGTCAGCGCAGCAACCTGCCCGCACTTACCGAATCCAATAAAAGCCAAGCCAAAGAAAACACCCAACGTATTGATGCTTATAAACGCCTGCATACTCACCTGGACGGCTACAATCAGCTCTTCCAGGCATCACTCCTGTATCTGGCTGATAACAAATCATCACCACAAGAAGCCCGGAGATACATCAGGAGGCTTCATCAGCTGGATATCTTGATGCATCAACTCGAACCATTGTTAAAACAATCCGAGCTACACCCCACGTTGCTCAGTGATCCAGTGCAACAAACGCGCATTTTTTCGCAGTTGAGTGAAATGCAGACGCTGAGCAATGCAGAAACGCCCTCACTGCTTCCGCATAAATGGCTCGAACAGCTTGAAAGCAGCATTCAAGCACCAGATGGACTGTTAGCGTTAACGGTCGTGGCTCACCTGACCGAGAAACATCGGCTTGAACTCATAGAAACGCATAACAAGCTCGCCTCTGAGCTTTTAATTCTCTCGTCTGTCTGGTCAAACACGTTGCAGCAAAGCATCCAAAAAACGGCTCAATCCATCAGCGAGTCTTCCTCGCTGTATATCTACCTGCTGATCATCGCGAGTATCGGCTTTATCCTACTTATCATGCTGATCATCTGGATATATGTGGGTAACAGCATTTTGTCACCACTAATTTCAACCAGTAAGGCGATGCTGCAAATTGCCAATGGGCAGGTGTCCACGCCCCTCCCTCCGCATCGAAATGATGAGATCGGCGATATGATTCACGCCCTCAAAAAATTAAAAGTTTATGTCGCTCAGGTAAAAACACTGTCACAAAAAGATGGGCTTACCGGCCTGTATAATCGGCGGCTATTAGATGAGACGCTGATTCGGGAGCTTAAGCGTGCAAACCGCGAAAACCTCCCTTTGTCACTACTGTTATGTGACATAGACTTTTTTAAAGCCTTCAACGACAACTATGGTCACCTGAAAGGCGATGCATGCCTGCAACAAGTGTCGCAACTGATGCAGCAACATTTTATGCGTGCCTACGACCTTTGTGCACGCTACGGCGGTGAAGAATTTGCTGTGGTACTGCCTGCAACCAACGCTGACACGGCTTTTGCGCTATCAGAGTCTTTTCGGCTCGCTGTCGAGAATCTGCAGATACCGCATCAGTTTAGCAATCCTTTCTCGGTGATCACCCTGAGTATCGGTGTAACCACATTGTACCCTTCACGCGATTACTCTCCCGAACAACTCATCGCTAAAGCCGATAAAGCGCTTTACCAAGCGAAACATTCTGGTAGAAATTGCGTTATTGAGGGCTGAGCAGTGTGCCTGGCCCCCAATGTCGACGGCTCTATCAAAGCCGTGCCGAAAAAGCCGTACTTATTTCAGCGAAATCTGTCACTGTCATGAAACCGGCTCACGCATAGTCACAAATTCTTCTGCTGCAGTAGGGTGAATTCCAATCGTACTGTCAAACACCTGTTTGGTGGCCCCGGCCCTTAACGCTATAGCAATACCCTGTATTATTTCTCCTGCCTCTGAGCCGACCATATGCACCCCAACAACTCGATCAGTTGCGTTATCAACGATCATTTTCATTAGTGTGCGTTCATCCGAACCACTCAGAGTATGTTTCATGGCACGAAACTCAGACCGATATACGCTAATACTGTCATAACGCTCCCTGGCCGCTTCTTCACTCAGACCAACGGTTCCGATGGTAGGCTGGCAGAAAACCGCTGTCGGAATCAGTTCATAATCAACCTCGGTAGGCTCTCCAAACATGCCGTTTACCAGCACCATGCCTTCAGCAAGGGCAACGGGAGTCAACTGAACCCGATTTATTACGTCACCAATAGCAAAAATAGACGGCACGCTAGTTTGAAAGCGGTTATCTACCTTAATCGCACCAGCAGTATCGAGAGCCACACCAACCTTTTCCAAACCCAGATTGGCTGTATTGGGCTTACGACCCGTTGCATAAAGTACGGCATCCGCGTCAATGGCCGAGCCATCCGTCAGAACCAGACTCAGAACGCCGTCGGTGCCTTTGGTGATCGATTCCACATTGTTGTTAAACTGAAGATCCACCCC